>VXXH01000416.1 GCA_009835515.1 Candidatus Poribacteria bacterium | reverse complement strand
CATTTCAGCAGAGGCGTTTCAAGAAGCCGCTGTGCGGATTGACAATGATGTCAAGTTGGGCGCGTGGGTCTTGGACAACTGCAATAGATCCTCTGACGAAATATCAAAGTTCAATCGTGAGATGAAATCTTGGTGGCAAAGTAAAATGCCTCGTGACGAATTTTCAAAACGCCGCCGACAATTGTCTCAGCAAGCAGAAAACCGTAGACGTTCTTGGCTCCAACGTGATAAGTGGTGGTGGCAGAATTTCTTCAGAACGTAATCTATTCCTTTGCCAACTGATAACTGATAACTGACAACTGACAACCATTTCAAAGGAGGGTTCCTTGTTACTTTCAATAGTCATTTTTTTACCACTGCTCGGCGTGATAGCTATTGCCTTGCTTAGAGGCTTCGGTGCTACTGCCGTCAAAGCCATCGCATTTGGCATTGGACTTATCACCTTTGTTATCTCGTTGGGGCTTTATACTGAGTTTAATGCAGACCTCGCGACCTTCCAACTTGGTGGTACGCCAATAGAGTGGATTCCCGGAGGCGTAAGTTACCACATCGGTGTTGATGGTATATCGTTGTGGTTAGTATTGCTTACGACATTCCTAACGCCGGTGTGTATCCTCGCCGCGTGGAATTCCGTTGAGAAAGGATTGAGCGGCTTTATGATGTCGCTCCTCGCACTTGAAACGGGGATGTTGGGTGTTTTCTGTTCTCTGGATCTGTTCCTCTTTTTCGTGTTTTGGGAGTCGATGCTGATTCCGATGTACTTTCTCATCGGTATTTGGGGCGGAGAGCGTCGGATTTACGCCACTATCAAGTTCGTCCTTTATACAATGGCGGGCAGTGCCTTGATGCTTGTCGGTATTTTAGCACTCTATTTTCAAAACGGTAATAGTTTTGACCTAACGACGCTAAGCGGACCATTTGAGCATTCGGATCTACTATTCCTCGCGTTTTTTATCGCGTTTGCTATTAAAGTCCCCTTGTTCCCATTCCATACATGGCTTCCAGATGCGCACGTTGAAGCGCCTACAGTCGGAAGTGTCATCCTTGCCGGGGTCTTGCTAAAGATGGGAACCTACGGGATCATCCGATTTTGCCTACCACTCTTTCCTGATGCAGCAGAGAAATTTACACCCTTGATCGTCACACTCGCTGTCATCGGCATCATCTATGGTGCATTGGTAGCGATGGTGCAACCAGACCTGAAAAAACTCGTGGCGTATTCCAGTGTCAGTCACCTCGGTTTTGTGGTATTGGGACTCTTTTCAAAAAATCCCATAGGTATTCAAGGCAGCATGCTGCAAATGATTAATCACGGATTAAGCACCGGCGCACTTTTCCTCTTGGTTGGAATGATTTATGAACGGCGACACAGCCGAATGATAGTTGATTTCGGCGGCTTGTCAAAACGGATGCCGATCTTCGCTACGATTTTTATGATTGTAACATTATCTTCTATCGGGCTACCGGGTCTAAATGGATTTGTCGGTGAATATATGATACTGGCGGGCAGTTTTGTTGGGCAGGCTTTCTCTAAAATCTACGTAGTCTTTGCGACCGCCGGTGTGATTCTCGCAGCCATATATATGCTGTGGATGTTCCAGCGGGTGATGTTCGGAACATTGGATAAGACAAACGAAGGATTACCGGACTTGAATCCTCGTGAAATCGTTGTGATGCTGCCACTCCTGCTGTTCATTTTTTGGATTGGTGTTTATCCGAAGCCTTTCCTGAGCAAGATGGAAAAATCAGTAGGTGTTGTTGTGACAAAGGTGCAGACTGCACCTGCTATGGGACAATTGGAAAAACAGAAATCGAGAGATCCCAAACTCGCACTACAAGGCACACTACGCACACAGCATGAAAAGCGTGAAAAGGAGGCAGAGCAGTAGGAGCGATCTCCGAATCGCGACTCTCGACTATAAATGAAGTTCAAACTAATATCTTGTCTAATTCTTTGTGTAATTGTTGGGCTTGCCTTTTCGGATTCAATGGAGGCATTCGGTGCAGATGACACACATCACGGGCATGGCGTAGATGGCGCGAAATTACCTATCTGGAGCATTATTCCTTTCGTTGGTATTTTGCTATCTATTGCGATCTTCCCACTTGTGTTTGATTCGCACTTCCTCGTCCACCACGGGGGGAAAATGTCTTTGGTCTGGGCATCAGTCTTCGCAATCCCATATCTCATTGCTTTCCGAGGCGCAGCTTTTTACGACATCCTGCACATCTATCTATTAGACTATATCCCTTTCATCCTGCTTTTGTGGGGATTGTTCACAGTCGCAGGTGGGATCCTCGTGCGTGGCACGTTGCGTGGCACACCGATACTCAATACACTCTTACTGTTAATTGGCACAGTGATCGCATCATGGGTCGGAACTACGGGCGCATCAATGCTCCTGATCCGTCCTTTAATCCGAGCAAATGCATATCGAAAGAATAAGGTTCATCTAATCGTCTTTTTCATATTTCTCGTAAGTAACATCGGAGGGTCTTTAACGCCAATAGGAGACCCGCCTCTATTCCTAGGGTTCCTCCGCGGCGTACCGTTCTTCTGGACAACTACGGCTTTATTGCCCCACATGTTACTTATAAGTGTGATTTTGCTTATTCTATTCTTTATATTTGACACGTTGATGTTTAAACGGGAGGGAGGTGTGGTACCAGACGATGGAACCAACGAACCTGTTCGCGTAGAGGGACTTTTCAACCTCGTCTTCCTGTTCGGGATCATTGCTGCTGTTTTAATGAGCGGGACTTTCAAGTGGGGAGAAGTCAACATCCTTGGCGTTCATGTGTATTGGCAAAATATCGCCCGTGAAGCATTAATTATTCTTATGGGGCTGCTGTCACTTAAATATACACCCTTCAGCGGCGAATTACGTCAATCCAACGAATTTTCATGGGAGCCGATTGAAGAAGTCGCAAAAGTTTTCGCCGGAATT
>VXXH01000141.1 GCA_009835515.1 Candidatus Poribacteria bacterium | reverse complement strand
CAACAGAATTGGGTTGAAACAATCGTAGAAAATGCAGAATCCCAAAAAGCGGTACTTACAGTTCTGGTTACCTCCCTTACCAAAAAGATTGAAACACCAACCCAAGATGTCCGCTATCATAAAAGAGAACTTCCAAATGGTTACTCAGGAAGAAGTTTTGATACCTCATACGTGACACCCTTCATCGCAGAGAAGTTTCAAAGATTTGCTATGAAAAGCGGAAGTGGATGGTTGACACGCTCACTTGAACAGGCTCACGCTTTTACATTTGACTTTCCTGGCAAGATTCGCAACGAACGCATGAAAAATGCTTTTCTGGAGATTCTTAACGATATCGAAGAAAACCAAATAGAACCGGGCAGATATCTCCATGCTATATTTGTTTCTCTGATTAACTTGATGGAGAGGTCAAAGGTTAACCTTGGCTTATTAGAAAGGACGAACACAGATACTGATGATACACCGCAAACGGATTCGGTAACAATCGAAAAAATAGTCAATCTTTTGAAATATCACTTCACATTCAATTATCGCACTGTTGGCGCATCGCGACTCCCTGTATTAGCAATCTATTCTGCTTATGAAATGCTGATGTTAATTGAACGATACAAAGGTAAAACACTTTCTCCATTGAAGAGTCATACTACATCGGATACCAAATCCAGTGGAATTGGAGATATTGAGGTGCTGGACGAAAATGGGGAATTCTTTGAAGCAGTAGAAATCAAGCACAACATCCAGATTTCATCAACACTTGTTCAAGGTGCCTATCAAAAATTCGCTAAGACCTCTATTTGTCGTTATTATTTTCTCACTACAGCAGAACCAAATGTTGATAATGTAGACGCAGTAGACTCATTGGTGCACCAAATTCGCACGCGGCACGGTTGTGAAGTGATTGTTAACGGTATCCTGCCTTCCTTAAAATACTATCTGAGGCTTTTAAGCAATCCGAGACTTTTTTTGCATCGCTACTCAAGAAATCTGCAATTAGATTTCGAGCAAAGTACAGACATCAAGGAAATTCATTTACGGTTTTGGAAGGAGTTGTTAGATTCTCTGTAATGAACATCTATCTCAAATAGCAGTGTTCACTAATCAGTTAACTCTATAATCGCAATCCCTTGCTCACCCGCCACAGAATAGAGAAGCCATGTGTCTCCACTCTCACAATAGATAGCCGGATCGCGAAGTTCATGCACCCGCTCCCGATCTAACCCACCTGTTGACGGTCTAATCGGCAAATCTACACCCTCAAAATCATGTTTCGGCGCGATGACCTCTATCGGTTCAGACGGCTGCCAATCGTTCCAATCGTCTGTCAACTGAACCGTGCTTTTTCGGATACGCTCTGGACTATCACCGTAAAGTGAATAATAAACAGTCAGGGTATCGCCTTCAAGATGGTTCGCTGTGTGTCGTGGGAAACCGGTGTTGTCTTTTTCTGATTTACGGTGAAAAAGCGGCCTGTCTCGCGGAATGAACGACGTTGTCCATTCAGGGGTTTGTCCCCGACTTAACCAACCGTGATACGTCGCATACGGGTCCCCCTTCCACCAGAAAACGCGATAATAGGCTCCCATTTGTTTATTCAGCCTATCCGAAGCGGTATAGTTCACGCCGTCAGTCGAGGTCGCCCAACAAGTTGACTGACCACGATAACTCCCATGAAAATACATAAAGAAACGGCGGTTCTCTTCATCTATATGTACATCCGGTGAAGCGATATGGTCACCTTCTCGGAATATAGTGTTGTCGCGATGTAGTACGCCGGGACGATAAACAGTATAGGGACCTTCAATAGCATCGGCATAAGCCAAGCGGATATAGGCACCGCGGTGGTGTGCGAAGTAGAGATAATATTTCCCCAAAGGGTTCTCCACCCATTCAGGCACACGAACGAGTGAAGGTCCATTGATATTAGAAAAACCGTGTTCCCTGTCAATCTCAGGCATCTCAGGATGAATTAGCAGTGTTCGTTCCATATTTCCTCGTTATAGTTCTCAATCGTGCGCTTGGAACCGATAGACCTCTTGTGCTTCTTCAGACATGTTATTCCATATCTCTTCTGGGACGTGTGCGCCGAAGATTCCAGGTGCATCAGGGGCATGATGAAACCTTCGGAAATAAACCAAGGCGAGCATGTGTCTAACAGTAGATTCTGTCCGATTTGGCATCGCCCGGTGCCAGCACCGCATATCGCGGACAACAACCGAACCCGCAGGCATCTCTAACTGAAAAGACGGGTAATTTGCGGCGCGTTCTTCTTCACAGACGTTGTAAGGCGTATTGCGTACCGCAGCGTCATCAACGATGAGATGTGAACCAGGCCATACCTCAGTCGCACCGTTCTCTACTGTGAAATCAACGAGCGGGATGTTGACGACAATCGTTGAGACAGGCAGTGCAAAAGGCAGTTCCGGGAAGAGTTGTCCCGAATCTCGATGAATCCACTGGATATCGTTACCCGGACGCGTCGAGTTACAGCCATAGGGCAGATACGCGAAAATCTTTTCACCCATTGCTGCCTTCAGAATCGGCATCGCGAACGGATTATCAATGATACGTGGATCCATGAACGGCATTTTTAGCATCGGATTTTCGCCGTTCTGCCTTTCCGCCTCGTTATTGAGTACGGTTTCCATAGCGACATCAAGATCAGCAATCCAATCGCGTGGAAGCACGCTTTCAATAACGACCAATCCTGCTTCGCGTAGGAGGCGCGCCCCCGCATCAACACTTTCTGGTGTAGGTTTACCTTCAGCACGTTCCTGTTCAGAGATTTCGAGTATAGGAATATTTACTGTTTTTCCCGTCATTTTCACCTTCTAAACCTGCCTTTCTCCTATTTTTCTAAAGTATAGCATACGCCCTAAAGGAAGTCAATGTTTATTGCGAAGGCAAGTATAATCGGATCGTAGAAAAAATTGTTGTTTTCTCCTGCCAATTTGTATAGAAT
>VXXH01000277.1 GCA_009835515.1 Candidatus Poribacteria bacterium | reverse complement strand
CACCACTGGTAGGGTTTCCAACCTCGCTACTTAAATATGCTTAGTTTTACACCAAACTTCTAATTTGACCGGGTAGTCCCATGAAAAAAATTCTCGTCGCAATGAGCGGAGGCGTAGACAGCTCCGTCACTGCTGCCATGATGGTTGACGCAGGCTATGATGTCACCGGCATCACCATGCGCCTCGGTGCACCTGATACCATTGAAGTGGACCCAGAGCGTCCGAACTGCTGTTCCCTTGAAGGTATTGAGGATGCGCGCCGCGTCGCGACGCAACTCGGTATCCCTTTCTACGGCGTGAATTACGAGGACGCTTTCCGCGAGCAGATTGTTGACTACTTTGTGGAAGAATACCTCGTCGGTAGAACACCCAGTCCTTGTATGGTATGTAACCGAGAACTCAAGTTTGGTAGACTGCTTGATCTCGCCAAAACATTGGCGTGCGATGCCATCGCCACTGGACATTATGCTCGTGTTGAGCAGGATCCAGAGACAGGACGCTACCTTTTACGCAAAGCACTTGATGTGAGCAAAGATCAATCCTATTTCCTCGCCGCGCTGACACAAGCGCAATTGCAATGTGCAATGATGCCCCTCGGTGAATACACGAAATCCGAAGTACGAGACCTTGCCCGAAAGTACCAATTACGCACCGCTGAAAAAATCGAGAGCCAAGAACTCTGCTTCGTCGCCGATACTAATTATAGACGTTTCCTCCAAGATAGAGTCCCTGAGAAAATTGAAGGCGGCGATATTGTGGATGGGGAAGGCAATGTTCTTGGTAAACATGACGGTGTCGCGTTTTATACCGTCGGGCAGCGGCGCGGGTTAGGCATAGCCGTCGGCAAACCGCTCTATGTAACGCAGCTCAACGCAGCGAAGAATACCGTTGTTGTCGGTGACTCCGATGCCCTCCTTGAGGACACGATGCACGTTGAACGTATCAACCTTATCGCCATTGAGAAGTTAACGGAACCGATCCGTGCGCACGTCAAAATCCGGTCCCGTGATGACGGCGGTCCCGCGACAATCTCTCCTATCAGCGGTACCGAGGCGGTCGTGAAATTTGACGAACCGCGCCGCGCAATTACACCTGGCCAAGCCACCGTTTTCTACGACGGTGAATACGTCCTCGGCGGCGGTTGGATTGTAGACCCTCGCGACACCGCTATGGAACGGTAATCTCGAATAGGGATTCTCGAAATGCAAACTACATTTACACCCGAAAACTTTCAAAAAGCGTTCAAACCGTATCTGGTAAGATGGGGTGTTGTTTACACAATTTTAATTTCCCTCGTAACTATCGTTACTGTCTGTATTATCATACCCAATTGGGGATTCTCACAGTGGCTTGTCTCCCTGTTTATGGACACAGGCGCGATGTTTGATGGCAAAACAATAAGTTATGGTATATTCGCCATGAGTATACTCATCTTCGGTATTATCGTTGCCGGTATAAATGTAATTGGAGCGTTTGCTTTCGGTATGAACGCCTGTGGGATTGTTGCCATCGGTGGAAATGCGGTTGGCATTATCGCTATTGGCGGAAATGCCTTTGGCGTTGTTGCTGTTGGTTACAATGCTTTTGGTATCTATGCCCTCTCTTATTCACAGAGAAGCAGAGGTAAATATCTGTTTGCACCGCATCGCCAAGATCTCAAGGCTGTTGCGCTCTTTACACGGTGGTTTCCGAAGTTGACTGAATCCGGCATACAGGATAACAACACATAATACGCAACAGATGAAGTCAAGACTCCTCTGCCTCCTTGGTCCCACAGCAGTCGGCAAAACGGAGATAGCAATTCAACTCGCACAGCGTCTTAACGCCGAAATCGTCTCCGTCGATTCCCGCCAAATCTATCGGCAGATGTACATCGGCACCGCCAAACCTACCCCTGAAGAACAGGAAGCAGCACGGCATCATCTCATAGACTGCGTAGACATCTCTCAATCCTTCTCTGTTGCAGACTATCAATCCCTTGCAGACACAGCGATCGCCGACATCCAAAACAGAGGCAAGCGGGTGCTGCTCGTCGGCGGGGCAGGTCTCTACTTTCGAGCAGTTGTTGACGGTTTGTTTGAAGGCCCCGATGCTGATATTGCCCTTCGAGAACAATTTGAGCAAGAGGCAGCACAACATGGGGTTGATGTCCTCCACGAAAGGCTCCGTGCCTGCGATCCAGCGTCTGCTGAGCGAATTCATCCCAACAACATTGTCCGTGTTATCCGTGCCTTGGAAGTCTATGAATTGACCGGAATTCCTATGTCCGAACACCAGCAGCAGTGGCATCAAGGGAACCAACGCTATCCGTTCATTGCCTTCTGCTTAACGATGCCGCGCGCGCTGCTCTATCAGCGTATCGGACAACGCGTGGACGTGATGCTTGCGAATGGATTGATTGCCGAAGTGGAATCTCTGTTAGCAGCGGGTTATGCGCGTGATACCCTCGCGCTCCGAAGTTTCGGTTACAAGGAATTGATCGTCTATCTTGATGGGAAGTGTACATATCTGGAAGCGGTCGAGCAGTTGAAGCAGAACACCCGTCGCTTCGCCAAACGGCAGTTAACGTGGTTCCGTAAAGATACCCGTCTTGAGTGGGTGGATCGAAACTCAAAACCAGATATTGTCGCGTACCTGTTAGAGAAAATTGGAGGTATAGTGTAGGTTACAGTTATTAGTTATTGATATACTGGAAACTAAATTCTCTGTTGATTTCATCAGCCCGCTGTGATACAATATCCCATTGATATACTTAGCGGAGGGAAACGGAAAATGAGACGTTTTGGCACGCAAGGTCCTGTCAATTCTCAAGAGCATTACGTTGTTTCACGTCCCGAAGAAATTGCCGATTACATCAAACGCGTTGAAGAAGGCAAATATATCGTCTTGTTCGCACCACGTCAAACAGGGAAAACTACCTTCTTTCAAGATGCTTTAGCAGCACTTATAGCTGGTTCCGGGT
>VXXH01000338.1 GCA_009835515.1 Candidatus Poribacteria bacterium | reverse complement strand
CTGAAGAGGTTTTTGAAGTCTTCAAGGTTTCCGCGTAGTATCCGGTTCGGTTAGGAATGCAGATCGCAAGAAATCCGCAGAAATACCCAAGCAATACGCAGAAATACCCAAGCAAAAACACCCCCAGCAAAAACACCCCTTTATCCGCCCTTATCAGGGGGACAGGTGAGTACTCCGCAAAACCGAACCTACCGGTGGGCTGATTTCTTATTTCAGATAAATCTCACCGTCTAAATCAGAGAGGGTGTGATTAACTCCAGTAATCCGGCTTACGACACCGGATGCTCGCTCCGGTAAACGGATCTTCTGTTCGTTTCCACTGCGATTGTAGATTGTCCAACCGTTGGTGAACTCGCGGATAAATAAGCCCTCGCTGTTTTGGTACAACTGCGATTTCTCACCGACGGGTTGACCGAGGTCGGCATCCCAGAATGGATACCAATAATTTGAATGTGAATCGCCAACATTGTAAAGTGCATAACCGTCAGTGTGTATGAGACTCATTGTTGTAAAGAGGCGCATCCACCGCAGGTTCTCTGGGCTATCAGGGGGTTGTGTGCGAATACCCCAACCCTCTAACCCATTAATTTGGGGATCGCGATAGTTGGATTCTCCCCATTTTAGTAAGTCTTCAATGCGCCTGATATCCTCACGAGCATACCCTTCTTCCCGCATACGATAGAGACGTAATGCCATAAAAGCCCCATTGACGTAAGGTGCCCATCTCGGAATTTCTTCCCAATCGGCACTGACCATTATCAGAAAATCATCACCGACTTCCGCTCGGATTCGTTGGAGTATGACATCCCTTGCGAGATGTTCTTCTTCTATTGTCCGATGATTATCAAGCCTGGGCACTTCGTTCCAATGACCGAGCATAATACCATCATAAATACCGCTCCGTGCGGTTGCAACTGCTTTCTGGACGACAATATCCTGTACTTCAGGTCGTGTGAAATCAAGGCAGAAATCAACGATTTCACCTTCAGGTATATCTTGAAAATTGATCTCCATATTTACACGAGGACGACCTTGAGTGTCGCGCAACCACCCGGGAAAATCTAAAGGATATGCGTCTGAGCGTTCGGTAAAATATCCGATTGGCATCAGGAGGAGGCTGCTTGGGTTTTGTGAAAGTAATTCGTTGTGCATCTGGTGGGCACGTTCTACATCGCCTGCTAACTTCCAACCTTTAGGGGTTTTCGCCCAACTGAGTCCAAACATAGGACAACAGAAATACAAATCGTAATGTGCTAATTCCGCTATGACATGCCCTTCTAATCTTGCTTCTGACGGGATAGAGAGATTTACAATTTCGGACCACGCCCCGAAAATGGATGGGAATGTGCGCGAAGCAATGCGTTCACGAAACGGAACAGCCGGTTTCGGCACGGCACACGTATTTTGCCAGTCCATGTCCTCTATCTTTGGCAAATCAAGGAGGGGTGTGTAATCTAAGATGGGATTGCTAAGTATCCGCAATTCCCGGAGGTTTATCAAATTCGCTAAGGGTGTGATGTCGGTAATATCGTTTGCAAATAAGTCGAGTGTCTCTAACGAGGCTAAATTCGCCAAGGGAGACACATCCGTAATTCGGCACCCGCCTAAGTTCAAATATCGCAGCTTTGTTAAGTTCGCCAGCGGCGTTAAATCTCCAATTGAATTGCCGTGTATAGACAAAACACGTAGATTTGTAGCGCGCTCCAACCCGCTAATGTCTGAAATACCGCGTCTGCGTCCCTGTGCGAAATTTGTTAGCTGAAGCATATCTGCTTGAGTAAGTGCTGCGTCTGGCTCTAAATTCAGTGCCTCTCGAACAGCCTCGCGTAGGTTTGCATCCGGCATCCACTGTGTTGCAGCAGGTTTGAGTGAATCCTTTGAGGCATTGGGTGTTGAGACAGTCTGGGAAATTTGTAAGCCCGCAGTGGTGCTTTTACCGAAGCGGGCAGTTTGTCCGATCTGATTTCGCAGTGCCGGTTTTGCGTCGGTATCAAGGACGATATCGGTATCCATAATTTTAATGGTAGGTTCAGATGCCGCCTCAAAACTATAGGGTTTCTGAAATCGGGTGAGGTATCGGTTGCTTGCACCGAGCATCAATAGCATCAGGATGGCAGCGGTACCGAAGGCTGCCCAAGGGAGGAGTGGTCTCACGGGCGGCGGCGGTGTCGGCTTCAGGTCGGCGACTTGCCGCATGATGTTCGGTCTTAAGCTCGCTGATAACTGGACACCGCCGAGAAACTCTTGGACGAAGAGATCCTCTTTCTGTTTTAGACGCTCTCGTGCCCGACGCAGCCGACTGCCGATTGTCTTTACAGAGACCCCTAAGAACTTACTAATCTCCTTTGTAGTCATTTCACCGAGATAGTAGAGGGTTACGACCGTGCGCTCACTCTCTGGCAGCTTTTCGAGGAGCTTTTTGACGCTCTCGTGACGACGTTCAGCACTTCTTATCCGCTCCTGTTCCGATACGTAATCTCTATAAGAGACTTCTTCGATTTTTTCCATAGGTGTGTTCTCCAGCGATTGCATCGCGGGTTTTTGCTTTCGCACCCAATCAATGCAAAGTCGATTTGCGATGACATACAACCATCCAGCAAATTGCTGCGGATTTTTCAGGGTCGAGAGTCTTTTGTATGCTTGGAGAAATGCATCTTGCGTGATTTCCTCAGCATAGTGAAAATCACCGATTTTCCGCCACGTCAGGGCGTGAACGCCTTTTTCATACTTTTTCACCAAAAGGTCAAACGCTGCGTCGTCGCCTGATAAAATTCTATGAATCAGTTGAACATCGTTTTCTTTTTCCAAGAGTTCCTCTCCTAATGAACAGACTGGGCGTGTTCATATTTGTGAAAAGGCTGAATCAAATCTCAAGCCTTGTAAAATTAAAAAATGCGATACAGTTCATGCCCTCTATTATTAAAGACGAATTTTTAGACTGAAAAAACTGCATAATTTGAAAA
>VXXH01000749.1 GCA_009835515.1 Candidatus Poribacteria bacterium | reverse complement strand
ATGAAAACGCCACCATTTGTAAAAATGTTAATGATCTCTATGGATTGGACAGTCCAAAAACAACTTGTCGCACCAATTACGAAAAGTCCGATAAAAAAGCAAGTGCCGCTTACCAACGAAACCAACAGAAATCCAACCTTGCCGACTGACCAAGAGATATCTAACTGTGAGTTGGCAATCAGCAGCACGGCTAATGCTTGTGCGATCCTACCGAGCCGCCGGAGTAGAAATTCATGCGCAAAGACTTGGTAAAAGGTCCCAAGCGGACGGACAAGCATTGTATCAAATTCTCCGCGCACAACGTTTCTCTGAAAGACATCAAAGCCTCTTCCCATCATTTCAGCAACAGCAAAGCAGATACCAATCATGCCGTAGAGAAACCCGACTTCCCATAGACTCCATCCGGCTAACTCTTTGAAACGGTTGAAGAGCAGCGCAATCATGAAAAAATCGATGACAGAGATACTCGCTTGCGCAAAGAGGTCCAGGACGAATGAAAGCCGATACGCCATCTGTGAACGGATACGAAGCTTAACAAAATGAAGATAAAGCGAAAGGTGGTGCATTGTTTGGAATATCTACTAACCGCCCTGTATGACGAGCCGAGAGAATCCACGTCTTAAAAGAATCCTACCTAACCCAAGAAAAAAAACGACCCATATCATCTGTTTACCTATAGCACTCCAGATATCCATACCTGTAATCTTACCCAAATAGATACTAAACGGGATATCAATTAGACCGCCAAACGGCAGCCATGCCGCGATATGTGCCAACCATTCTGGCCATAACGCAATCGGAACCAACATCCCCGAAAATAAGGTGATTATGGAATAAGAGAGTCCAGAAAACCCTGTTGTATCCAGCGTCCAGAACGCGGAACTAAAAATTGTTATCGTGATAGCAGCACTCATGAAAGTCGCGAGTGTTATTGAAACTGCAAACGCCATTACCGTAATCGGCTGCGTCGGGATCGCAACCGCGAAGAAGATGATACTAATAAGAAAGGTCGGAAGGCCCCGCATGAATAAGTAGTAGCAGGCTCTACCACATTCATCCGCGAACCAATATGCCTGGAAGTCTACCGGTTTGGTTAATTGGAGTGCGACACTACCGTCTTTAATCGCGCTCGTCACTTCAGAACGCGCCCCCCAAAACGGCATGAGCATGAAAAAAACCTGGCAGAGGACAAAATAGGTAATAATTTCGTTCAGGTTGAGAGATAAGGGACCGGTACGCGCTGCGTAGAAGGCGGTATAAACAAAAATATGGACCAGCAAAAAAAAGAAATTGGTGGTCAAACCCGCAAGGTTGGCAACCCGATATTGCATCCGCTTTTGGAATGACTTCGTCACAAACGCCAAATAGACATGAAAGGTCAGATAAAGGGTTCTCATCCCTCCGCGGTATTGAGGTCAGCGATAGACACAGACCGCCCCTTCTCTGAGGATTCGTAAATACCGTCAAGCATCTGCATCAGCATGATACCCTGTTCCGCTGAAGAAATAGGTGTCTTCTCTTCCACTATGCACGCCACGAAGTGTTTTACCTCTTCGTCAAATCCGTTAATTGAAGGCGCGTCAAGCGGTTTGTCCACTTCCTTGCCGTCTTTTTCTGTGTAAAGGGTGAATGGATTGAGCGTCACGCCTGCTTTCGTTCCAGCGATTTTAATGTAATTATCGCCCGGCAGGTTCAGTGCCCACGTTGTTTCGAGAATAATAATCGCGCCGTTTTCAAACAGGATTTGCGCGAAAGTCCCATCGTCAACATCGTATTTAACATCATCTGGCACAAGATGCCCAAAGTGGGCATACGACGTACCCATAACCTCAACCGGCCTCGGAGAGTTCATCAACCACCAGATACAATCTAACGCATGGACTCCGATATCGATGAGCGCACCGCCACCGGAACGTTCCCTATCGACAAACCAACCTTCTTTACCAATCGGAATACCGCGCCGTCGCACGTAAGCGGCTTTACCAAAATAAACATCACCCAGTTCGCCTGCTTTCACAAGCTGCTTCAGCCGCTGGGAACTACCATCAAACCGTTGGACAAGAGCGTACATTAAAGTCTTACCGTTTTCGGCAGCGGCATCCGCCATAGCCTTTGCTTCCTGTGCGCTCCGAGCGGGCGGTTTCTCACATAGCACATGCTTACCAGCCTTCAACGCATCAATAGTGATCGGCGCGTGAAGGAAATTCGGTAAACAGACACTTACAGCATCAATATCTTTGTTCTCCAACATCTCTAAGTGATTGGTGTAGGTATTCGGGATTTTATGTTCCGTTGCGACTTTTTCGACTTGCGTCTCGTCTAAGTCACAGACAGCAATAACCTCTGAACGCGGATCGGCGGTATAACCTTTGAGATGCTGCATCCCGGGCCAACCGAGACCAACGACAGCCGCACGGACTTTCGTTGTTTGATTTGACATCGTATGTATTCCTTTACTTTTTCGTGTGGGTTCCTATTTGTAGTTTCATGGGGTGGTCCCCGGAAACCACTTTGGTTTATGACCCAGTTATGGCGGAATATAAGATATAGGCTTATGTAAAGACTGTGTGCTAATGAAGATGTCCATAGGTGTCAATTTTAGAAAAATAACCGCCTCGGCCCCAGGCCTGGTAGGTTCGGAATGTATTACATTGCAAAAACACCTACGGGACTCAATTGACACCTTCAACTCCATAATCAGAACCTGATTTACCACCAGAGATCTTATCACAAAAATCACAAAAATCACAAAAATCACAGTTCAGACTTAATAGCACGAGAATCGAACGAAAACTCCCTAAATTGACACTTATGGTGAACTTTGTCCAAGCACAAGCAAATCCAACAAAAAGACAACTCGTAGTAAGTCAACGTCGAACCCACGTTATTTCAGATATTCGTCAAACCAGTTTAGTACCCGCTCCCAATAATCGGCAAGTTTTTCGTTTGACCAAGAGCCAAGAAAATGG
>VXXH01000869.1 GCA_009835515.1 Candidatus Poribacteria bacterium | reverse complement strand
ATAATATATGCCTATTTGGAGTAATAAAATTGCAAGTGTTATGCTGCAGCCGCGCATCCAGGTCCCTCGAACTAATATCCTACTCCGTCCAAATGCCTCCATAGCTATAAACCCCTCAAGCAGGACAGCGTGCCCGTAGAAAATCCAACTTATATAAAATACACACAGAAAAAGCAGAGAGAACAGTGAGAGCGGTGAGAGCAGTGTTATTATTGACGTCTCAATTGACTCTAATGTTAAAATCATATAAGGGATTAAAAAGAGCAGCGAACTACCAAAATATATCGGAAATTGGGAACGGAACTGCTGTAATACGACTCGAACTGTGATCGGTTTGCCTAAATAGATTGCGCTGCTTGCAATGACAAAGACACCCACACAGAACATATACACAAGGTTGTCCAACAGATCCTCCACATCAGAAATCAAGTTGTCAAGGCGCGATGTATTAGATATTTCTAATAACCAGACAACTAACGCCTCTTGCAACCCAATCCAGACAATATAGACAGAAATTATCGCCAAAAAGGACCGAAAGTTATTTCGGTAGAGACTCAAAGCAGTATCCAGAATACCACCGAGTTCCATCGGTTGTAACGTGGTCATCTGCCTATTGTCTGTCTTTGATGTATCGTTTGGGTTTGACATCTGTCCTCAGTTCACCACTATAAACACAGCGGACTACTCCACGCTTCGGTTACTCACCATCATTTCAATATCAAACCCTTCTTTCCGGATGCGTAAGTCGAAGTAGAGAAGTGTGAAACCGATTCCCCAGATCGGCAAAGTCGAAAAGGTAGAGATACTCACAACAATTAGGTTCTGGAGAATACAGGAAAGCCACCCAACTTCGTTGACACTCGGAGAGAGTATACGTGCGACCATTCTCAAAATCGAAGCTGACTCGGTTACACCCGTCAATAAAAGCACAATACCCCAACAAACAAGAAGCACAGACATTACCATGAGGCCAAGCAGATAAATCGCTACCGAGATCCCAAAAACGCGCCACCAAGTCCCTTTGACTAATTCACTACTAC
Organism: Candidatus Poribacteria bacterium; assembly: GCA_009835515.1. GTDB lineage: Bacteria > Poribacteria > WGA-4E > WGA-4E > WGA-3G > WGA-3G. The sequence goes on along the minus strand of VXXH01000869.1, from coordinate 1,930 downwards.
GTCGCAATGCATTCCTTGCTGTTGTCTCTTCAAAGAGAATAGACATCCCATAAAAACGCCATCGAATTATAAAATAGACTGCCAATAGACTTGTAACTAAGATTGCAGCCATACTTCCACCGCTACGAGATCCAAAAAATCTAAAGATTAACACCGTAAGCACCACGATGATAAAGAACAGAAAAAACCAACCGTAACAGCAGGGCCGGATTCGACGGCGGACTTGTCGGAAGGCAGCTCGGGCTGTAATAGGTCTCCCTAAATACGCCTGCATACTCGCATAGACTAACGCGCCGAGTACAAAGCAGCCCACAAAGTACTCCGTAAAACTGGTTGCTGCATCCAAAAGTAATATTTTTGGTGAATTACTGCCGTAGAAGAAAAACGCGTCAAGCAGCTCACGACCGAATCTTGAAATATGATAAACAACTGCAATGCTAAAAAACAACTTGAAGTGGTCACGATAGAGGTTGAATATCCCATCCAAAATATCTGTGAACCTCATCGGTTGAAGTGCCAACTTTTTGCTATTACCTAATTTCAATGCCTCTGTTGAATCTGACATAACTTGAGTTTGACTTAAGGATTTATTCGTATGAAGATTAAGAATTTAATCGGGTAATTCTGAGACGTGTGATAACAAGCAGATCGGTTCGTAGTAGTGCGATTCTGCGGCGTACACGCCTGCCCCCCTGATAAGGGGGGATAAAGGGGGTTGCGAAGTGCATTATCGCACGTCGCATCGCTACAATTACCCAATTTATTTCTTAAACCTCATGCGAAAAAAATTGTCAGCAGTCAGTTAAGAGCGGTTGGGATTACCGAAAATTGTCGAGTGAATCTAATCCCTCTTTGCTGATGGCTGATGGCTGATGGCTATAATAAAGTCATTCTATAGGTTTCTCACCGTCGTGTCAAGTGAGAAACATTCAATCCATGAACATAGAAACGAATGCTTTGCCTCAGACAAATAGGTGTGGTATACTCTATCTATTATTGGATTCACACACAAAGGAAAAACGGGATGCCTAATGCGCGCGGTAAATGGAAAGATAGATGCATATACAGGATAGTCTCCCTCTTCGGGTGGTGGTGCCGTCAACTTCCGAAAGAGTGGGCACTGCAATTCGGACGTGGTATAGGAATCCTATTCTATCATCTCATCAAAAAACGCCGCGAGATTGCCTTGCATAATTTACAGATTGCGTTCGGCAGTCAACTCACAGCAGCACAGCGCAGAGAAATCTGTAAGGCAAGTTTCATCAATGTCGGCAAAACCTGCATTGAATTCCTCCGATTTCCCAAACTCAACGCCGAAAACATTTGGAACGAAGTCACTGTAGAAGGCAGCGAAAATCTCCATACTGCTTTAGAAGGCGGAAAAGGCGCGATCGTGTTTCTTGCACATTTCGGAAATTGGGAACTCCTTTCACTCGTATACGGGGCATTGATTCCAGACCGAGCGAAAGCCATCGCTTTCCCTATAAAAAATGAGATGCTCAACACCTACATCTGGCAGCACCGCCAGCAGATGAGCCTAAAACTAATTCCGCGGAAACAGGCAGTCCGTGAAACGCTGCGCGCCCTTAAAAACAACGAGGCGGTCGGGTTCTTCGCCGATCAGAACGCCGGACCCGAAGGCGTATTCGTCGAATTTCTCGGAAAGACGGCTTCCGCAGCTCGCGGTCCTGCTGTGCTTGCCCTCAAGACCGGCGCACCGCTCCTCTTTTCACTCGACATACGCCACCCCAACGGTCAACACCACGTCTATATTTCTTCTCCCATCTACACCGAACCTTCCGACAATTTCGAGCAAGATGTCGAATTATACACGACACAAATGTTGGAACAGTTGGAGACCTACATCCATAAATATCCAGAACAGTGGCTGTGGCTTCACAATCGATGGAAAACACAACCGCACTCGGAC
>VXXH01000704.1 GCA_009835515.1 Candidatus Poribacteria bacterium | reverse complement strand
CTTGTGACTCTTTTCCTCACAATGTTTAGGATTATTTTTTCCCAATAAGAAACAACTACAAAAAGGATGTTTATGGTGAATTTTTTTAGTAAAGACTATGACTTAGAACAGTATACGGAAGACTTTAAAGTTTTCATGGAAAAAAGTCATCTTAAATTCTGGAAAATATCCCCCATGGACGCAGGGGCAGGCTTTTACATAGGGTATGAAATTCGACCCCGTAAACGTGGTATATGGCTGTATGCGATGGTAACAACAGATAAGATTGCGGCAGCACTTCGAGTCACGAATGAGAAATATTTTGAGGCATTGAAAGCCCAAGCAGCAAACATTCAGCCCTATTTCCAAGAAACGCTTGAATGTGAGTATAACCGCATCGGAATTACCAAAGACAATATCGATTCAATGGATAGTGACGATCGGATTGAACAGTTCTATTTCCTACGGAAAACACTCGAAACCTTGGACTTAACCTTCCGAGATCGCATAGAGAACCTTGATTGACAGAATCAACCCGAACACAGATGACACAATTGGCATTCATTTTTCCAGGACAAGGTTCACAACAGGTAGGCATGGGTGCGGCATTGGCGCGAGCTTATCCAATTGCCAACGCTATTTTTCAGGAAGCCGACGCAGCCCTTGGACGTGGCTTGAGTCAACTCTGTTTTGAGGGACCGGAAGATGCCTTAAAACAGACCGAAAATACACAACTGGCGATTTTGACGTGTAGTGTTGCGACGTTGCAAATCCTAAAGGAACTCGGTATCACACCAACTGCTGTGGCTGGGCATAGTTTAGGGGAGTATTCTGCCCTCGTAGCGGCAGGCGTTCTCGAATTCGCCGATGCCTTGCGCTTGGTACACGCTCGCGCGCGTCTCATGGCGGAAGCCGGGAAAACACAACAAGGCACCATGGCGGCAATCCTTGGCATGGAAAATGCGCAATTGCAACAACTCTGTGCCACCGCTGAAGGAACTGTGAATATTGCCAATTACAACTGTCCCGGCCAATTAGTAATTTCTGGCGAAGTAGATGCCATCAATCAGGTCATCTCGCTTGCCAAAGTTGAGATTGGTGAGCGACGGTGTCGCCTTTTGCCAGTGAGTGGCGCGTTTCATTCGCCATTGATGCTACCGGCACAGCAAAAATTCAAATCCGTGCTTGATACAATAACGTTGCATCCGCCACAGGTTGACATCGTAATGAACGTAACCGGTGAGTTTGCAACAGATGCGGAGAACATTAGACACCTTCTCTTTCAACAGATAACACAACCCGTACAGTGGGAAAAGACGCTACACACTATAAGAAATACAGGGATCACACGGTTTATAGAGGTTGGTCCAGGGAAGGTATTGTCCGGCTTAGTGAAACGGACACTTTCGGACAGCAATGCCTTGAATGTTGAAGACACTAAGACGCTCGCCGTCATAACAGATGAACATGGAAATAGCGGATAAGATGGATGTAACAACAGAACAGAATATTTTTAGGGCAGATATACTGAGTGGCAAAACGGCTATTGTTACAGGCGCGTCACGTGGCATTGGTGCGGCAATTGCGCGGCGACTCTGTGAAGCCGGTGCGAATGTCGTTCTGTGCTCGCGTTCTGCCGAGTCAGTCGCACAGATCGCCGATACACTGCAAAGCAAAGGTTACTCTACATATGCGATGGCCGCCGACATCTCTGAAAAGGCTGATGTCGAAGTACTTATTGAAAAAACGCTCGATCAGTTTTCGCACATCGACATTCTCGTGAACAACGCAGGGATTACCCGCGACATGTTGCTCATGCGTCTCAAAGATGAGGACTGGGACGCTGTGTTACAGACAAATTTGACAGGTACGATGTACTGCACTCGTGCAGTCCTGCGCCCGATGATCCGTCAGAGAAGCGGACGCATTATCAACATTTCATCGGTTGTTGGACTTGTAGGAAACCCAGGCCAAGCGAATTATGCTGCCGCGAAAGCAGGCATTATCGGTTTCACAAAGGCGACAGCAAAAGAGGTCAGCGCCCGCGGTATCACTGTGAATGCTATCGCTCCGGGTTTTATCACAACAGACATGACAGCAGAAATATCGGAAGCGAGTCAGAAACAACTGCTTGAACTCATCCCACTGCGGAAGTTTGGGCATCCAGAAGACGTAGCAGACGCTGTCTGTTTTTTAGCATCGGATGCTGCGCGCTATATCACCGGCCAAACCCTTCAGGTAGACGGTGGCATGGTGATGTAATTCAGAAGTTGTCAGTTAACAGTTAACAGTCTTCAGTTAAAGAGGTTTCTTGTGGCGGTGCGAGAGAACGTCTCCGACACAATGTCTTAACCGAAAACCGATGCCTGACGACTATTATAGTAGATCCCGTAATTACTTGGACACTTGCCTCGTTATGTGAACGTGTGAATGTGTATGTTGTGGAGGCACAGGGAACCAACGGTCTCCTATGCTACAAGTGTAAACTTATTTTCAGATTTTACTATAAAACGGACACCTGACAACTGTAAACTTTAAAAAGGAGATCAGAGAAACGCTTATGGCAACAAACCAAGCACGCCTTATTGAAATTATCGCGAAACAACTCGGTGTTGATGAAGATAACGTCACCCCAGATGCCTCCTTCATGGAAGACTTGGGTGCCGACTCACTTGATACCGTTGAATTGGTCATGGCACTTGAAGAGGAATTCGACCTCGAAATTCCGGATAGTGATGCGGAGAAGATCCAGACGGTTCAAGATGCTTTGAGTTATCTTGACGAACACGTGTAGGTCAAGACCTATTGAGGGCGCGTAGTGGTAAACGATCAGCCCTTTTAGTGCGCGCTTCGACGCGTTACCCAGCGCGCCTGTAACGAAAATAGAAAATCAGAGAAATCCTTATGGCAACAAACCAAGAACGCCTCATCGAAATTATCGCTGAACAACTTGACGTTGGCGAAGATAACGTCACCCCAGATGCCTCCTTCACGGATGACTT
>VXXH01000739.1 GCA_009835515.1 Candidatus Poribacteria bacterium | reverse complement strand
TTATAACGCAAGTTATAGATACCGGCGATTTAAATGAAAGTAGTTGGGCTAAACCAACAGAACCTTCTCCAGCCCCTGTGGATATAGCCCCTTTACCGCCTCAACAAGGGGAAGGTAATAACCCACCCTCACAGCAAGGTGAGGGTAATAATCCACCTCCACAGCAAGGTGAAAGCGGTAGCACGGATTCTGAAGGAACGTAAACTGGGTTAAAAGTCCGAAATCGCTCACTATGATAAAAGAGGGCATGCTTTGAAAGCGCGCCCTTTTTTCTTGCATTTAGGAGGATAAAACATGGAAGTCAATTTAGGTCGGCGCAAGACTGGCTATAGAGGCAAAAGGGAATATATAGAGAAACATTTAGAAAACGGGCGAAGCCTCAGAAAATCAAATGCTTACCCGATAAAGTGTGAGGTTAAACTCAATCGAGTATGGAAAGACAGTAAGCATAACATTGAAACGACCCGGCATAACCTGCAAAGAATGGAGAAAGAGGGGACACTACCACCCTCAGTTTCTATTGAGCCTTCACCCTATAACGAGCATTGGCAAACCTATCCCGCAATAATCCCCACAGGTGGAATAACCAAAGCAGGATATGTAAAAGAGGCGTGGATTCAAGTTAGAGGTTATTCTGAAGTAATAGAAATTGGTAGCCAATCCCACGAAGTAGAAGTAATAGACCCCATTGCTCATAATACAGAGCAATGGATACAAGGATTTAGGGTAAAAATTGACGTTTTTTTATTACCCAGTCCCAAAATAGCAGTGAAATACTATCGTGAAATAGGGCGTGTGTATCACAACGATTCCCTTTTTAGATAACCCAACAACGGTTGGACTCGACAAAAAGTTGTGAACGGATTATGTTGACATTACAAGGAAGTGCTTTTCATGACGGACATTGGCGTAGTTGCCTCCTAAATACTTCTGCATGGTTGCGCCGCTTTTGTGTCAGAGCATTTCCTGCATGGCAAAAATATCACCGATGCGATCATAAAGACGTTGTGCGAAACTTTCCCGTAGGCTATGGTTGCGAGGTGTCCATTGAGTCCGGTTTCGTCAAATGATTTTTTCAAAAGATTATGCCCGCGCGGGTTGTCACTTTTTTTCTCCGTGCCCATTTCGCGACGGAAACAAGGGACGGTGCGGCGCGATATTTTCATACCGATCCCGGTGCCAAACGATAAGGACTTCAATTGCCTGCCATCTATATTCACAGGAACAGCCCAATTCACCCTACCGCCTTTGACGATATTCCGAGCAAATAACAGGTCTTTAACAGGTTTGCCATTCTGCCATACGCCCCCGATCTGGAGGCTCAATAATTCGCTAATGCGTCCGCCTGTGCTGACACCAAGCATGAAAAGCCACCGGTTGCGCGAAGCGAAAGTGCCGTCAAACCAGTTGGCAACTTGCCGAATTTACTCATTGTCTAAGCGTTGTAGTCAGCACAGAAGTTCAGGTACCCTTTTTTCAATACCACCACCTAAAATCACTCGTTTATGTGAATCTCGCAACTTATGCCCCAATAGCGAAATTTCATTAAAAGGTTTGCAGTTTTTGCCCCTTTGTGCTACAATAATTGTGTGGTAGTTCCCATAAATTGTTTGTGGGCGAGCCGAAGGTACTGTGAATACCAACGGCTCTCGCGGCTGCCATAGTCGAGGTATGACACCGCTACCTGAAATTATATCACAAAAGTTCTTTTTGTGCATAATTTTGGGTAGCCCTATTGAAACAATCGGGGCACCAGACTCCTTCCAGTCTTAATCCCCTTACATTATGGAGAAGATAAATGAAAGCACTACGCGTGTTGTTCGCGTGTGTTGTGTTGTTTGCTGCCTTTTGCTGTGTCAACGAGGCGAGGGCACAATTTAAGACGAGCGGTTTTTTTCTTGGGACGCTCGGCTACTACACATTCAATGAAACAGCATTCGGCGGATTAACAGGCTACGTTGGAGTATCGCGGAACAATAGAGGATTAGGGGTTATGGGGTCGTATGAAGTTGGGAATACAACGTTTGAGGGATATGACGTTCAAATCCAGTTCACAAACTTCTACTTTTCAGCGTCATTGAAACTTGGAAGCACAACCCTTATGGTGTCCGAAGGGTTCACGACCACAAAAGGTTCGCTGGAAGAATTTGAAGTCAGTCGGAGCGGGTATGCGACAGCGATAACCCTTATATACGACAGAGGCAGCAGAATAAAATTTATGGGGCAAGTCCGAATACAAGGGGAAGGGATTATGCTAACAGCCGGTGTTGGATTTTAAGGGAGGCACGCATGGATAAGCAGATTAGGCATTATGAACAAGCCGTGGAAGCCCTGTTCCACAATCGTCGCATGCGTATGTGGTCTTTTGCTGCCTATTGTTGTTGAATGGGCGTTTTATCGCGCGCCTTCAGTTCTTTTCTAATGATACCGCATTTTACGTGTTTATGCCAAATTGACAGGTTTTGCTGGCATAGACGCGAAGAATAGGGTTACATAGCAAATGAGGAGAATAACGTGAAAAAAGTAAAACGACTTTTGGCTTTGATTTTTGTGTTTGTTCTTTATATTTCAGCAGAAGCAAATACGTTAGAAACAGACTGGATGCCCGACCCCGCATTGCGTGCTGCTGTTCGTGAAGTAATTGAACTCCCGCCTGCTGCAGTTTTGACCAAAGACTACATGCTTTGGTTTGATTATTTACACGCTTGGCATACTAATATCACAGACCTAACAGGTTTGGAACATGCAACTCACTTGAGAGATTTGAATATCTGCGACAATGGCGGAGTGTCAGACCTTACGCCTTTGGCAAATCTTACGAACTTGGTATATCTTGGGCTGTGTGGCAGTCAAATTTCGGATGTCTCTCCTTTAGCAAATCTTACGAATTTAAAGGGGCTTGATTTGGGAGGAAATAATATATCGGATATTACACCACTTGAAAATTTAGTCAATTTAGAATGGATAAATCTTGGTGGCAA
>VXXH01000499.1:562-2981 GCA_009835515.1 Candidatus Poribacteria bacterium | reverse complement strand
GCAGATGATCCGACGCTGTTGTTTACCAACGCCGGTATGAACCAGTTCAAAGATGTGTTTCTCGGTATCGGGCAGCGGGAGTACACGCGTGCTGTGGATACGCAAAAATGTTTACGTGTCAGCGGTAAACATAACGATCTTGAAGAGGTTGGTTATTCGCCAAGCCATCATACCTTCTTTGAGATGTTAGGAAACTGGTCATTTGGCGATTATTACAAACAGGAAGCGATCGCCTTTGCCTGGGAACTGGTAACCGAACTCTGGCAGATTCCAAAGGAACTCCTCTGGGCAACAGTCTATTTTGAAGATGACGAAGCAGAGAAACTTTGGCTCCAAGAGACAGACATCCCGCTCTCGCGTATCCGTCGCTGTGATAAGGACAATTTTTGGGAAATGGGAGAGACGGGCCCTTGCGGACCCTGCAGCGAACTTTTTGTTGATATGGGTGTTGAAGCCTATCCTGAAACCGCGAATGACCCAAACACCGGTCCGAACATCAGTGATCGGTTCCGAGAAATCTGGAATCTGGTGTTTATTCAATACAATCGTAACGAAAGCGGTGCGCTTGAACCGCTGCCTGCGACACACGTAGACACAGGCATGGGCTTTGAGCGGATTACCTCAATATTGCAAGGTGTCGATTCAAACTACAAGACGGACCTCTTTACACCACTCTTGTCAACTATTGCTGATATGACAGACACTGCCTATTTTGATGATGAACGTGGCTTACCGCATCGAGTTATCGCGGATCATATTCGGTGTCTGACATTCGCAATCGGGGACGGTGTGATGCCCTCTAACGAGGGACGCGGTTACGTTATCCGCCGAATTTTACGACGTGCCGTGCTTTACGGCAAAAAATTAGAGATGGACGAAGCCTTTATCTACCGACTCGTTGATAACGTTATCGAATTGCTCGGCGATGTGTTTCCTGATGTTCTACCACGGCGTGAATTTATTACCCGAACGATTCAGGGTGAAGAAAATCGCTTTCATCAGACAATTGAACGCGGCTTAGAACTCCTTGATCAATCGTTTGATACACTCACAACGGAAAACAACACCGAACTTGATGGCAAGCGCGCCTTTGAGTTGCACGATACGTTCGGTTTCCCACTCGATTTGACCCAGATGCTCGCCCGTGAACGCGGGTTTACTGTAGACGATGCTGGCTTTGCACATAGCATGGAGGCGCAACGGGCGCGTGGACGGGCAGTATGGGAGGCGAGAGGCGGTACTAAAGACGAAGAGATTTCTATCTATGCCGAAGTCCTTAAAGAGCACGGTGAAACGGAATTTGTCGGTTACACGCAAGACCACATTGGCGCAGAGATTGTCGCTTTAATTGCCGATGCGGAATCGATAGGTAGTGCGCAAGAGAGCAACGAGGTGTTCGTGCTGTTGAATCGCACGCCTTTCTACGGCGAGTCTGGTGGACAAGTCGGCGATGTCGGTACAATTGAGAGCCAAAACGCGAAATTGGCTGTGCAAGACACACTTAGACCTTCTGCTGATCTGGTTGTCCATAAATGTAAGGTGCTTTCAGGTGAAATTACACCTTATACTGCTGTGCAGGCAAAAATTGATACCGAACACCGAAGTGCCGTTGCAGTGAGCCACACCGCGACACATCTCCTCCACAGCGGATTACGGCAAATACTCGGCACACATGTCGGGCAGGCAGGTTCACTCGTTGAAGCGGGTAGACTCCGATTTGACTTTTCACACTACGAATCTGTTTCAGCGGAGCAGCTGCGCGACATCGAGGAATATGTGAACGCTAAAATCCGCGGGAATGATGCACTCTCTATTAATGAAATGCCACTGGATGACGCGAAAGGGAAAGGGGCGTTAGCCTTCTTCGGGGACAAGTATGGAGATATTGTTCGCGTCGTGCAAGCTGGAGACTATAGTGTTGAACTCTGTGGTGGCACGCATGTCGGTGCAACTGGCGAACTCGGTTTCGTGAAACTTATGAGTGAGAGCAGCATCGCAGCAGGGGTCCGACGCGTTGAGGCACTGACCGGAAGCGCAGCAGTGGATAATATTCAAGATGAGACTGCGCTGCTTTCTAACGCGGCGGGTCTGTTAAAAGCACCCAAAACGGATTTGCTTGAACGGATTGAACGGCTATTGCAAGAACAACGCGAATTGGAGCAGCAGCTTCAGGAACTCAAGAGCCAACACGCGCTTGGGAACGTTGATGCGTTAGTCAAAGACGCGGCACTTGTAGAAGATGTACGGATTGTCGCTTCATGTGTTGCGGACATAGATAGAGACGGGTTGCGGCGGCTCGTTGACGAGCTGAAAAACCGCTTAGAATCCGGTGTTGTCGCCCTTGCGGCTGTGACTGGAAACGAGGTCGCTTTTGTGGTCGGCGTAACCTCAGACTTGGTGAAGAACCGCGGTTTGCAGG
>VXXH01000499.1:0-552 GCA_009835515.1 Candidatus Poribacteria bacterium | reverse complement strand
GAATTAACACAGTTAGCAGATGGTCGCGGCGGTGGCCGCCCTGAACTTGCGCAAGGTGGCGGTAAAAACCCGGACAAAGTGAACGCGGCAATTGATGCAGCGGGTGAAATCGTAAAAAAACAACTTCAAACTTAAGTCTATAGGCTGTGGCTTTTTAGTGTAAACGCGCTTGAAGGGTTATTCACCACAAAACAGTCTCTAAAGCGAATGTGTAAAGGAGGAATTATGGATTGGAACCTTATTGGTTCAATTTTCTGGAAATTTAGCCTCGGTGTTTCGTTACTTGCGCTCACAGCACTTGCGGGGTATCTCTGCGCGGCAGTCGGTAGTCTCCGCAATTCGCTGAATAGCATCCGAAACACGTTGAACTCCGTAGAAAACATGGTCAACCAAGAAATCGGGGAATTGATCACTGATGTGGATAAGACTGTGAAAGAGGTAAATGAGGAGCTGCCCCAGCTGCTACAAAACCTAAACGGATTGACAGCTTCCTAACAAGGGATCAGCGAGTCAGAAATTCAACCGACTGTGCATAATAACCAAGAAATGAGT
>VXXH01000879.1 GCA_009835515.1 Candidatus Poribacteria bacterium | reverse complement strand
AATCAATTGAATGGGTATTTTTAAATGCTCCTCTAATAAAGTGCAGAGCAGGACCGGCATTTCCCAATTGGTCTGATAGTTCAAGACATCCAAACGAACACGGTCAGAACCATCAACATAACGATTAGCCCGCCTGATATTGCCTGCAACATCTGCGAAACCTCTAAGATACTCTCGTTTCCAGTCTGTCGGGATATTTGAGGAAAAGAATATATCTGGAACTCGAAAATGTTCGTATCCAGTATCCTCCTGCGTGTGCATCAAAATGTTTCGCCATATCATCGTATTCCTAAAAAAGCGTAGTACAAGTGTAATGCTGCTATCCGTACTCCTGATACTTACATCAGAACCTGTTACATCCAAGATACGCTCTTGGATTTGTTGCAAGCCAAGTTTTATCGAGTTATCAGTATCAAAACGCGCGGAGATTCCTTCAATTTCAAGAGATTTATAGGGGAATTCTATGATAATTCGCCGGACATCAGAATCTTCTGAGATTTTCCCCCTTGCTGTGATCAACCCAAGAAGGTAGGCAACATCCGCGTCAATATAGTCTATATCTTCAATTAAGCTCACCAGACAAACTCCCATCCTTGGGTTTTTGAAAAATCAAGATAAATTCATGAACTTTATTGACTCGAAATACACTCGGATATCCCAGCGGACGCAAATTGTTGTACTCTTGCCCTCGATCCCATATTATGAGGTCGTCGAAAATGAAACCGATTTCCTGCATAAACTCGGAAATATCAATATGGTATGGGTAAAAACGGTTCTTTTTCCGTAAATCCATAACAATGACACAACAGTAACTGTTGGGTCTCATCACATTGTAAACCTGCTCGAAAATCTTGCGAAGTTCTAATAAGAATTTCTCATAATTCTGAATCTTTCCTAAATCTGCTGAAGCTTCTCCATAATCCCGTTGTTCCTTGTTATCCGCAGTCCGTTTTTGCAGCAGGATATCCCAATACGGAGGCGATGTCACTACCATATCTACACTGTTTGGAGAAACATACCGATAAAGTTCTCGACTGTCGGCAGTATGGATTTGGACATCAGTTTGCCCTGCAAATGGCAGCATCTGGTCTACGCGTCTTTCAGCGATCTGCGCAAATTCTGGAGAAATTTCTAAACCGATAGCATCCTTACCCAACTCCTTCGCGGCAAGTAATGTGGACCCAACGCCGGCAAAGGGGTCTAATATTAAGGAGGCTTCAGGAGGTGTAAAGCACGCAATAAGACGCTTTGCAAGCATACCGGGAAACATAGCAGGATGTTTTAGTTCAATCTCTTCCGTTGTTTTCCTAATATCACTCCATACCGAGACTGAATATCGCAGCCACGTTTTACCATCAAGTTCATTCGCCTGCTTTTGAGTCTTTTTTTTCTCATTCTTCACGGGTATTTCCCCACTAAGATTGGCTGAACGCTCCAAGTGCCTGTTTCGCTTCCGGGGTTCCAATTTTTTCTAATGCAAAAGCCACATGGTTTTGGACTTCTTCGGATTCATCATCAAGTGCCTTGATAAGCGCAGGCACCGCCTCCGCTGCCGCACCCTCCAGTTTAGCAAACGTGTACGCAGCATAAGACCGAATATCATCCGACGGATCCTTCAAAGCCTGAATAAGTGCAGGTATCGCACCAATTGCCGAAACCCCCATCAGATTGAGCGCACGAGCTGCATATTCGCGGAACTCTTCATTGAGTTTATCAGATAACGCTTCAACCAAAACCGGTACCGCTGGTTCACCTATACGACTTAGCGTATTACCGAGAGCGAGCGCGTGGTACCTCTCAGCGATCGCCATCTCATCAATAAGCGCAGGTATTGCCGGTTCACCAATCGCAGCCAAGACTTCAGTAGCTTGTTCAACCACATCCCCAAGATTATCAGCAAGTGCCTCAACAAGTTGCGGAATCGCAGGTTCACCTATAGCAACTAATTCTTCCTTTGCAGCCTCACGGATATCGTCATCCAACTCTGACAAATCATAGATTAAATCGGCTACAATGTGTTCCGTCTCCATTTACTCGCCTTTCTTAACATACGCCAACATCGTGATAAGACGGTCCGTCTGTTCGGGTCGTAAGTATTTGTAAAACCACTCCGAGAACTCGCGCTCGGCTCTGGTGAGTTCCGCCGTCAGTGCCGGGACAGTGGACTCTCCGATTTCTGCCAAAATCTCCGAAGCGTTATTCGCCATCTGTTCCATGTAAACCGGGATAGCGGATTCTTCGATATGGGTGTAGAACTCGGCACCATACCCAGATATATGCCAGCACTCTTGGGTAAGAACATCGATGAGCTGTGGAATAGCCGGTTTACCTATGGCAATCAATTCTGCCTTCGCGATGTCTCGAACGTTTTCGTCTAAATGACCCAACATGACTATCAAATCAGCGATGTGGTGTTTGCTATGCATTGTTTCCCCTTTTTTGTTGTTCTAAGAGCGTGGTGAGGCGTTCTGTTTGCTCTCGGCGCAAGCGTTTGTAGACACGCTCCGAGATTTCTTGCCTCTCGTACTTATCATCAAGATGCGTTATAAATTCAAGCCGTGCGACGCGCACATGTTCGCGATCGTCAGGGTTCAGTTTAAGAAGCCAACCTGCATCTGGAGGTGTTGATGTATCATCCGTATCAGATTCTGTAGTATTGCTGGCTGCGCGGAGTTTGAAAAGTGCTGCCACGAAAAATCCGCCAGTCAACGCCGCTGCGACAGCGATAAGAATTAACTGTCCCAAATTCGATGTCTGCTCCGGTAAAGCACCGCGAGCAACACCCGTATTTATATTAAGTGCTAAGTCAACCTTTTTACCCGCCGCGAACGTCTGATCCGCATTGCTCTCATATATTAGATATACGCTACCATGGATTTGTTCGCGTCTCGGTGCACCGAAAAACTTGGCACGCGGTACCAAACCAATACCTTCCGGAACAAAGACGTAAAACTGCATCGTGTTAAAATTCAAGCGACGGGATAGGTCCAATCCGCTTTTTCCGACGTGAGAAATGTAGTTGTAGCCTAAGTGCAATTCTCCAGGCGGTAATGGGGTTTTGAGAATAACCTGATTGGTGGCAGCGTCTATCGTGAGTTCCACTGGCGGATGTGGTTCAAACCCTTCAGTGTCTTGCGGGAGTGTTAAATGTATCCCGACTTTTTGCGTACCGTGTGTTGTTCTAAAAGGTAAATCACTTAGGTTTTCAATCCCAATTGCCTCAGCGACTGTGACAGCACCGTCCGGCGCGTGGTCTGCAGGCGGAGGTCCAATGATAAAAGTATGCGACTTGACAAGGATTTGCGTATCGTCATCCGCAAACGCCCCAATGTCAAAGTTAATCTTGATATTCGGAACCCAAGTTGACAGAACCAAATCCTTCTCAGTGTAGTCAGTATCGTCATGAAAAGTTGAAACCGCGTAGTGGATATTCGGATCAAGCGGTAACTCCGCGAAGCGGTAGTTCCCGTTTTCATCTGTGGTCGTCTCCTTGGTCTCAACGGTATCGGCTTTATGAATCGTGAGAATTATAGGATGTGCAACAAGCGGTTTTTCGAGTTTTCGGTCAATAACTGTGCCTTGGATGTCACCGAGTTCTGCCGTTTGGGCATATAGCGCAGAGAGCGAGAAGAAAAAAATTAGGGCAATCGCTAACAGGCGGCTCGGACACCGGACGGTGATAGAACCAAATTGCGAGTTGCCCGTCTTGATAGGTGCGGCTTTCAACCGCATATAAGATGCGTTCTTGTACATGTTATGTTCCGCGTTGTTGTTGCTGTTTAAATCGTTCAATCTCTGCTTCTACATCCGACAAAGACTCATTTTCGAGTTGCGTGATGACGCGTGCTGTCTCTTGTAAAAGCTCCTCGCGCAGCTCCTGATAATCAACTTCTGAGAGTTTCCCTGTTTCATAATCTTCATCGAGATCCGCCAACGCTGCGTAACTACTTTCACGTTCCTGAAAGAGGGTCCGTCGTCGTTCTTCAATAGCCTCTTCGGACGTTACAGCATGTTGACCACCCGTTTTTGAGAAAATCGGAAATCCCAGATACGCGAGAAGCAGGATTCCAAAGATTACCATCCATAGAAGCACAAAAAAAGACATAAAGAACCTCTCCGAAAATCACGCGTGAATTCTATTGCGTACGAAAAAATTGCCGAGTTTAACTTTCCCGCTTATAACTTTCCAGTTCCGCTTCAACCTGCTTCACGGTTTCATCAGAAACTTGTGACGCTGATGCCTCATGCGCGCCTGCTGCCGCCGTGCTCTGCATTGACTTGGTTGACCTTCGCAGCATAACAAAGACAATCCCGCCAATAAGGGCAAGTATGATAACCGGCATAGCATAGGCAAGAAGGTTAATACCTTCTACGGGCATGACCGCGTAATATTGTGGTCCGTAAGTGTCAAGGTAATCCGTGCGAATCTGCTCGACCGTTTCGCCAGCGAGTAGCCGATCACGAAAATTTCCCTCAATATTCCTTGCCGTGACGCACGTACATACTTCAATTGTCTCTCTCGTACACCCGCAGTAACAGTAGACCGTAGTGAGCAGCTCGTCTAAATCGGACGCAACTGTGGCATCCTTGACATCCTTCAATTCAGCGGCTTGAGACTCCCCAGTCTGCATGCACCCTGTGACAATAAAACTACATACGATGAAAAGCACAACAATCGAAATAAAATTAAGAATTAAAAATTCATTGGATATTGTCATGCGCTCAAATCTTCCAGTTTCCATCGTCTTAGCCTCGCTTATCAGGAGTCTCTACTACGTTCAGATTTCTCGGCTATCGCAACCATGCCGCCTAACACCATCACAGCAACACCAATCCAGACAATGCCAATCAGAGGGTTGTAATACACCTGAACGTTCACAATACCTCCTGTCTTGATATTTCGTGGAACGTTGGCAAGCGCAACATAGAGGTCATTCATGCCCACGTGATGAATCGCTGATTCCTTGGTAGGTTCCTCATCCGGCTTCGCCCTGTAGTAGGCGTGAAGCGCGGGTTCCATTGTCCCTATTCGTTTCCCGTTCTTTGCAACATCAAAAATAACACCGCTCCGAAGATAGTTCGCGTATTCTTTCTCAAACGAGTCTATCATCGTCAGTTTATACTTGCCTACTTCCATTGATTCACCGAGTGCCATGCTTTTAGATTCAAGCAGAAAATAGCCTTTCGATCCCATAATGCCGATATAGAGGATAACGATGCCGATATGGATGATGTAACCGCCGTATCGTCTCTTGTTACGCTGGATAAGGAGATTTAAGCCGTTGACAAAGGATGTCTCCTGGCGTTTCGCACGGAGTTTCGCACCCCGATAAAATTCCGCAAAAATCGCGGCGAGCACAAAAACAGCAGCAAAACTACAGAGGACTGAGTAAATCGGAAAAGTATATCCTATTAAGGCAAGGAATCCCCAAGTCAAAACACCGCCAATTAAACCGATAATCAGCGGAAATAAAAACATACGTCGGAAGTTATTAGGCGTAATTTTTTTCCACGAGATAATTGGTCCGGCACCCGTCAAGAACAGCAGCAGCAACCCCGGAATAATCACAACTTTATTGAAAAACGCTTCAGGAACAGAGGATTTTTCGCCATTAATCGCTTCGGAGATGATCGGCCACAACGTACCCCAGAGGATAATTAGGGTTAACCCGACAAGGAGCCAGTTATTCAGAAGAAAGGCACTCTCACGGGAGAGAAGGGATTCTAAACGATTCGCACTCTTAAGCCGGTTCCAACGATAGATGATAAGTCCGATGACCCCGGCTGTTGAAACTAAAATGAAACTCAGGAAATACCCACCAATACCCGATCCGCCGAAAGCATGCACCGATGTGATAATTCCGCTACGCGTAATGAAAGTCCCCAAGAGTGTAAATTGGAAGGCAAGCGTAATCAGGAGGATATTCCAGAGTTTGAGCATATTCCGCTTCTCTTGGATCATCACAGAGTGTAGATACGCGGTGCCGAGGAGCCACGGCATAAAAGAGGCGTTTTCGACGGGATCCCATGCCCAATAACCGCCCCAACCGAGCTCTTGATACGCCCAATTGCCACCAAGCGTGATACCGATGGTCAGTATGATCCATGAAAATAGCATCCATCTGCGCGAACGGAGTATCCAACCGCTGCCGATTCTACCAGATGCAAGCGCGCCAACTGCAAACGCAAACGGGATCGTCAGGCTAATCCAACCGATATATAACGTCGGTGGATGGATCGCCATGAGTGGCGTCTGGAGAAGCGTGTTCATGCCTTGACCATCGGCAGCGACTTGTCCATTGGGGAACCGAGCGAGTGGATTGTAAATGCCGTCTATCAAACCTGTGACAAGGATGGTAAAAAAAAGCTGAACAAGAGCGATCGGAATCAGGGAGTAGTCTGCTAAAGTATCCTGCGTCTGTTTGTTACGTTGATAGTTCTGATAGACGACAATAACGCCGCCGACTGTCAACAGCCAGAGCCAGAACAAGAGCGAACCAGACATGGCACCCCAGAGTGCCGTGATCTTATAAAGTAACGGTTGTGCCGCGCTTGAGACCTCAAATACATAGCGCATTGAGAAATCATCGGTCAGAAAACCGTAGATTAATGCCCCCGTCGCGATACTGATAAGGATGAAGGTGGCAACAACGGCGTTTCTGCCGCTCTGGATGGCACGGGCATTTCGTATCCACAGCCCGAAACTCAAGAAACCAATTGCCCACAAACATGAAAGCACAGAGAGGTATATAGCGGCTTGTCCGATTTCCGCAGTCATTCGTTTCTGTGCCTCCTCAAAAAGGTATTGTTGAACATACTGCTAAAGTACTATGTATTCCTTACTCTGAAGCATACGAAGTTTCATCCGTAGACCCGGCACTTTCTGCCCCTTCGTATTTTGAGGCGCATTTCGTCATGAGTTTAGTCGCAACAACGAGGTTCTGCGATGCATGGTATCTACCCTCAACGAAAACACTGCCGCCATCCTTAAAGTTATCCGGTTTAAGCCGATCCTCGTAAATCACGTTGACTGTCGCCTCAGTCTCGCGGTCCCGGACAGCAAAGGTGAGTTTAAAATTGACAGCATCCCATTGGGAACTTCCCGCTGCGATGAGACCATCAACTTGGACCAGTTGATCGTCTGTGCTGCTCGCATCTGCCACAAGCGCAGCCGGTGTGAAATGCCGCATACTCGTGCTTCTGGTCATGGTTACCACCAAAAACGCCATACCACCCAGTAAGATGATACTGGCGGCGATGATTTTGAGCCTGCTCTGTTTTTTCATCTATGCATCCTCCATTAATACGAATCAGTCGGCGCGACTTTTAACCGTACTGATGAGATAAAACCTTCTCTTTAAAATAATACTTGATTTTACATGCAAAATCAAGTTAAAATAGAATTAAATCAGAAAATCGTGTGAAATCCCACGTAGCAATACGCCTTGTGAAATCTGCAAACAGATTACCAACGAAAGGGAAGAGAAGAATTGTGGAAACTTTCGATTTTCACAACTGTCTTCGTAAAATATGAAACTCAATTGGCAGCACCATCCATGGGCAGGTGTGTTTCCGGCAACGCTCTGTCCCTTTCATGAGGATGAATCAATCGACGAAGCCGGATTGCGACAATACATGCAGGAACTCGCAAGTGTTCCGGGGATAAAAGGCGTTGTCTGTAACGGACACACCGGCGAAATCATGTCTCTCCGCCTTCATGAAAGACAACAAGTCACACGGATTACCGCTGAAGCTGTTGGCGATCGGGTTAAAGTCGTCTCAGGTGTTAGCGCCGAAGGGAGCCTGCCGGCAATTGACGACGCGCTCGCAGCGAAGGAAGCCGGCGCGGATGCCATCCTTTTAATGCCCGCACATCACTGGCTGCGTTTCGGCAGAACACCAGAAACCGCAGTCGGCTACTTTCAAGATGTCGCCGAAGGCGCGGATATACCGATTATTGTTCACCAATATCCTGCATGGACAAAAGCAGGATATAGCCTTGAAGAGATGCTGGAGATGGTGAAAATCCCACAAGTTATCTGTATTAAAATGGGTACCCGCGACATGGCGCGCTGGCGATGGGACTACGAACAACTCAGAGCGGCTGCACCGGATGTTCCTATCCTAACTTGTCATGACGAGTACTTGCTCGCTTCGCTGCTTGAAGGGAGTGACGGCGCACTCATCGGATTTGCTGGCTTTGTACCAGAACTTATGGTGGATGTTGTCCACGCCGCGCTAAATGACGATCTCATCGGCGCACGTAAAGCACGCAGTCAGGTGGACGCGCTTGCACGAATCGTCTACAACTTCGGAGAACCGAGCAGCGACGCGCACCAGCGAATGAAGTGCGCACGCTGGTTGATGGGCAGATTCCCATCAATGACAATGCGCCGACCGCTCCGCCAATTGTCCACAGCCGAAGTAGATAAAATCCGAGCAAGTCTTGAAGCGACTGGTTATCAATGCGTTCACTAAATCTCCGGTATAGCTTGCAAATCGAAAACTTGTTGCTAAAAGTTTGAATGCATTCACCACTCGGGACGACTTAGAACTTACGCAGCTGCTTTCTAAGTCCTCTGATAAGGGGATTTAGGGGTTAAAAATCGAAAAATCTCGCGCCGCGTGCTAAATTTGCGTAAGTCCTGCAAATATTATATGATAGAGTTGGAGGGTCGGAATGTCACGTCTAAAATATGCTTTGATCGGTCACGGTAGACGCGGCGCAGGGCATCTGTCAACAGCGGCAACACTAAAGGACACTTTTGATATAGTTGCCGTGTGTGACGCACACCCGGAATCCGCAGAGGCGGGCGCAGCAAAAGTCGGCACTAAAGCCTATACGGATGTTCGGAAAATGCTTGATGAAACCTCGCCAGATGTCTGTGATGTGGTTGTGCCTGTCCAGTTACATCATATCGTCTCGTGTTACCTCTCTCGATGTGGTATTTCACACAACGTGGAGACCGGACTCGCACCGACACTCGGTCTGATGGATATGATGATCGCTGATGCTACCGAAAATGCGGTGAAACTCCAGACATCAGAGAATTTTCCATTTGTCCCTGTAGAACAATTTGTCTGTAAACTCATTAAGGAAGGTGTCATCGGGAACATCCACAAGTGCTACCGACTCTTTTCGACAACAGGCTACCATGGACTCGCTGCAATACGGTGTCGTATGGATGCCAACCCGAAAGCAGTCAGCAGTATCGGACATACGATGTCTGTCACCCCTTACGTCGACCGGGCAAAACGAGATTTTAATCGCGAAAATCTTGAGTTTTACGCCATAGATTTCGATAACGGTGGACTCGGCATCGCCATGGTAGGGAACAAGAACGGGTGTCTCGGACGAAATAAACTTGTCGGTTTTGAGACCTGTGGCGAACGCGGCACGATTATCACCAACGGGAACCAAGGGGCTACCGGCGGCGAAACAGTCAACGTTTGCACAGATGAAGACCTGCGAAACGGTGGAAGAGCGCAAACATACGAATTTCAGAGAGAATATAATACAGACAAAACACTGCACCGTATCTTTGTAGAACTCCCCACATCATTAGGCGGTACTGTTGAGTGGGTAAATCCTTATCAGCATACGAGCATTTCAGAGACAGGTATCTCGTTGGCAACAATGCTTGACGGTATTGCCCGCGCAGTTCGAGAAGATACACAACCGATTTGGACAGGAAAGATGGGTAGAGCCGATCAGGAAATGGTGATTGCTGCGCACCGATCCATCCAGACAAATCGACAACCTATCCAGCTTCCACTTGAACCTGATCCTATTGAAGAGGACACGTTTGATCGCAATTTTGAAACTCAGTTTGGTGTCCACCCACGCGCGGACATTGAAAAGGCGTTACAGGTTAATTTCAAGGCGCGTTAGTTGAAGCGAAGATTGCTTATAGAGGAAAAAATGAAAGAAGTTAAAATCGGATTTATCGGATGCGGTGGTAATGCCAATGGACACATGAACCAACTATCGGGCATTGAAGGCGCAAGGATTGTCGCCGTGTGTGACGTTCAAGCTGAACGCGCGCAAAGTGCAGCCGAGAAGCATAATGCGGATCCCTACACCGCTCACCAAGACCTGCTTGAACGTGACGACTTGGAGGCAGTCTATCTCAGTCTCCCTGTTTTCGTTCATGGACAACCAGAACTCGACGTTATTGCGCGCGGCTTACCGTTCCTCGTTGAAAAGCCTGTTGCCATTAATATTGATATTGCACGTGAAATCGAAGCAGCGGTGAAAAAAGCCGGACTCATAACATGTGTCGGTTACCAACTCCGTTACCTCGGTTCAACGCGAATAACGCAGCAAATCCTGCAAGAAAGAACAATTAACATGATTGTCGGTAAGTACTGGTGCAGCACCGGACATGGTGACCCCAACGCATGGCTCCGCCAGATGAACAAATCCGGCGGTCAACTTGTCGAACAAGCAACACACACGGTTGACATGATGCGTTACATGGGCGGCGAAGTGGAATCCGTCTACGCGATGCAGGCAAATCGGTTTCTTAAAGAGACAGATTGCCCTGATGCCAATAGCGTCTCACTCCAATTTGCGAGTGGTGCCATCGGTTCGTTGACTGCTACTTGGGCGTATGCCGGTGACTGGTCGAACGCTAACGTACTGGATTTATTGTATGAAGATGAATTTTTGAATTGGAATCCATCAAGAGTCTCGGTCCGGGAAGATGGCGAATGGGTAGATAAAACAGCACCGGGACCGACAATCGACGAAGTCTTTGTGAATGCAATCCGTAGCGGCGACGCGTCCCCGATTTTGAGTCCCTATAGCGATGCCGTCAAGACACTTGAAATATCGCTCGCCGCAAATCTCTCTGCGCAAGAGAAGCGGTTGGTAGAAATATCTTCGTTATAGTTGCAACCCCGAATTATGGAGGGATTTGCAACCCAAAACCAATAGCGATGCTTATTGTTAGGAAGGGTTTGTAACCCCAAAACCACTTAATTGGTGATGTTTAAAGGAAATCACCTTTAACTAACTCCAAGGTAAAATCATGTCGAAAAAATATCGGGTCGCAATTGTCGGGTGTGGTGGTATATCTCACGCGCACGGCAACGCGTGGCGAAATTTGCCGGAGATTGAAATTGTAGGCGCGTGCGATGAGAAGTTTGAATCGCTTGAGCGTTTTGCTACCGAATATAACGTTCAGAACACTTACAACGACCTCCGACAGATGTTGGAAAAACAAGAACCTGACGTTCTGGTAGTCGCCACGTGGCCCTCAAGCCATCTCAAAAATGTGCTTGAGGCGGTGCGGTGTAATGTCAAAGGTATTCTTGTTGAAAAACCAATTGCCGTTAACACCACGCAGTTGGAGCAGATGATTCAAGTTACAGAAAACGCCAATATCTTACTGATGGAAGCGTTCATGTACCGGCATCATCCACTGACACTTGCCGTGAAGCAGCAGATTGAGGAAGGCGCGATTGGGGAAGTACGCTACGCGCGCTCTACTTTCTCGACAGGGCTTACAGACCGACAGAATTGGCGATTGAGAGGTGATCTCGGTGGCGGTGCTGTCATGGATTTAGGATGTTATTGTATTAACATCATCCGTTATCTCGTCGGACGAGAACCGCAGTCCGCCTGGGCAACGGGCAAATTTGAACCAATTAACAACGTCTGGGAAACACTGATCGGAACCTTAGATTTTGGTGATGGTATTACCGGGCAACTGGATTGCAGTTTCGGTTGGACGTGGCGTGAATCTTATGAAGTCGCTGGCACGGACGGCACGCTCTTTGTTCAGAGCGCATGGGGCAACTCGGAAGGCGAAGCACACTTCACTGTGAACGGTGAAACCTTCAGCGTTAGCGGCGTGAATCCTTACGCCGCTGAAATCTTGGATCTCTGCCAAGCAGTAGAAAACGGCATACCGACCCGATTACCGATATCAGACGCGCTCGGAAATATGCGAACCATCGATGCATTGCACGAATCCGCAGGCACAGGTCAGTGCATCAAGATCCCTGTGCAAAGACTTCAGAATAGTTAGCAGCAATCGAGGGATTAATCATTAACCATCGGCGGTCTCACTCGGTAAAAGGGTATTGTGTCCGTCTTGGAGTGTTAAAAAGCCTGCGCGATTTTAAGAAGAATGTACAGAATTAACAGAAGACCTGCGCGGAACATTGTCCCGCAAGCCTCTATAGGCTTGCGCCAGGAGCACAGCCCAGGAGGCCATAAATTAAAAAATGTTTGAACAAATAATGAAGTACCCCATTGACGTTTTTCGAGAGGGAGATTTCTCGTTTGGGGTACCGCTACCAGGGCTTCTAATTGCCGTTCTACTTATCGCGCTTGTTGCCGCTACTATCTGGGCATATCGGAGTACACAAGGACGTATCAGACGCGGGTTTCGCGGGTTTCTTATCTTTCTTCGCGCCATCGTGCTCTGTCTGATCGCCTTTTGTCTACTCAAACCGTTTCTAACAATTTACCAGTCAAACCCTGATGATTCCTACCTATTGGTAATGGTTGATCGTTCCAAGAGTATGCAGATTACCGACGCTACCGATTCAGCACCACGCCTGCATCGGGTCAACAATCTACTCTTCGCCGAGAATGAAGGACTCCTTGAAAAACTGAACGCCAAATTCAAAGTACGCCTTTTTGCATTTGACACTACAGCAAAACGTATTCCTGACGAAGCATTGACGCGCGCGGAGGGCGAAAGCACAGACATCCCTCAGGCATTAAACGAAGCACTTGATGACCTACAAGGAATCCCCCTCTCTGGTGCCGTCCTTTTAACCGATGGCGTAGATAGAAGCGGCACTGACATCACCAAGTTTGCGATGCAAATTCGAGAGCGAAAACTGCCTATCCACACTATCGGTGTTGGTTCAGAAGAAGGCAATCCAGACCTTGAGATCGTCAAATTGGATGTCCCTCGCACCGCAGAAGAAGATTTTCCCGTCGAAATATGGGCTACTGTAAAACGGAAGGAATTCAGCGGCAAAAAGGTTAATCTCCAATTGACAAGCAACGGACGAATACTGAAAACAGAATCCGTTGACTTAGACGAAGGGCCCTCTTGGATACCGCAAATCGGTGGAACGGATGCAGCTTCGGACGAAAAAACAAAACGCGTGGGGCTTAAGTTTACACCGCGCCAAGCCGGCACCCAAAAATTTGAGGTGCATGCAGCCTTGGGAGAAACGGAAGCGGTACCACAGAACAACACAAAAACGTTTTTACTAAAGGTTGCCCCGACCAAACGTGTGAAAATCCTGTTTGTCGACGGTAAGCCGCGGACCGAATTCGGCTTTATAAAACGGACCCTGAAAAAGGATCCAAACATCCAATTAACCGATCGGATTTTGACGAGTTTCAGTAATGCTGGCAGACATTATCTCGGCACTCGCACGAACACATTGCACAATTTTGGTTTTTATCCAGATGATAAAGAGACGCTTTTCGACTTTGATGCTATCATCTTAGGCAACGTGGATGCATCCCAATTTACACCCGCGCAGCTTGAAAATACACTTGAGTTTGTACGCACCCGCGGTGGTGGATTGCTAATGTTAGGCGGTTCAAGCTCTTTGGGAAACCACGAACTCGCTGGCTCCTATATCAATACACCTATCGCACAGTGCATCCCCGTAGAAATAGAACTCGGATCCCCGCCATCACCAACAACACCGAGACGAAGGACCAGATTAAACACAGGTTCACGGTTCTCTGCCGAAAACAAAGGATATAAATTGCAACTGACACCAGACGGGAAAGTCGAAAATTTGATGGCGTTGGCGGATACCCCTACCGAGAATATGGAACGTTGGGCGAATCTCAAACCGCTTGTAGGCTATAGTAAAGTCAAACGTGCCAAGGCAGGTGCGCTCGTTTTGGCGGAACATCCAACTGACCGGAATGAATTTGGAAATCGAATTCTCATCGCAACCCAGAATTACAATGCCGGACGCGTGATGGTTTTTACGCCACATACTTCATGGCGATGGCAAATGCTCAAGGACTCCCCCGAAGATGATAGTCATGAACGCTTCTGGCGACAGACCGCAAGATGGCTGACAACCGCACCGAAAGAACACATTAAACTTGACATTGCAAAAACAGCCTACACATTGAAAGAACCTGTCGTGATTGAGGTTACCGCTACCGATAAACAATTCCAACTGACTAACAACGCAAAAATTCGAGCCATAGTCGTCGACGAAGCAGGCAAGCGCAAAGAATTAAAACTTGAGCAGGTCCTTGGTAGAGATGGACTTTACACAGCTCGCTTTATTCCGAATCAATACGGTGAATACACTGTCACCGCTACCGGCACCCTTGCCGGTGAAAACCTCGGTGAACAACAGACCCTTTTTGAGGTGAAAGCGTCTTATGCCGAATTCAGTAATGCTGAACTCAACATTGCCCTCCTCAAAACGCTTGCTGAAGGGAGTGGCGGAAAGTACTATGCCATGGAGGAGGCGACCCAACTCGTGAATCAGATCCCACTCGTCGAAAGCGCAACCTCAAAAATTACGGATGTTGACATCTGGAATATTCCGCTTATTTTTGGCGCTTTGATCGCGTTACTCGGATTTGAATGGTTCTTAAGAAAACGGGGCGGTTTGGTATAAAACATCAAAAAAGGAATGAAAGCATGACACACCAAGAACTCCATGAAATCACGCAGGGTATTCTCTCACCAGAGGAAGTCTCTATGACATTGGCAGAATTTCTTGAGAACGATATAGATGGATATGAATACGTTAAAGGAGAATTAGTGCCGATGTCGCCACCAACGAGAATACGTAGCAAGGTTAGTGTTAAAGTCATCCGGTATTTGGATCGGCATGTGGAGGAGAATCAGTTAGAGGAGGTCCATGTAGAGGCAACTTTTCAGGTGGGCGAACGGGCCCTGAAGCCAGATGTTGCGTTTATGCCAACTTCCCGGTTGAATGGAGACGAAAACACAGGTTTCCCGATACCGCCCGATTTGGCGATTGAGGTGGTTTCACCGACAGACGTTCAGTGGCGTGTTGTAGACAAAACGTTTACCTATCTGAATGCCGGAACGCGCCTCGTCTGGGTTCTGGATCCCCGTTCTAAAACCGTGACGGTCTATCGTTCTGAAAACGACATAGCACTCCTCATGCGCGAAGACACACTCACCGGTGAAGATGTCGTGCCGGGGTTTGCCTGCCGAGTCTCTCAACTCTTTGAATAATTGTGCCCTAAATAAGGAAAACCATGAACAATTCTTACAAAAACGTGATGTTCGTCATCGCTGACGATTGGAGCCGGATCGCAAAATGCTACGGAAATGACGTTATCCGAACACCAAACATTGATGCATTTGCGGAACGCGGTGTCGTGTTCGACCATGCATTCTGTACAAGTCCTTCGTGCGCTGTGAGTCGTGCATGTATCCTCACCGGTCAACATAGCCACACACACGGACAATACGGACACTGCCACGGAATACACGGGTTTCGCACGCATGAATATATGCAATCCGTACCAAAGATACTGAAAGCACACGGATTCGCTACGGCGTGTATCGGAAAAAAACACGTTGAACCTGAAAGTGTTTATCCGTTCGATTTTGAACCGAGAGTTAACGCTCGAAGTCCCGCGGATATGGCCGCGAAGGTCACACAATTTCTCAACGAGAACACAGACACACCTTTCTATCTCCATATCGGCAGTACGCATCCGCACCGCGCAGGCAAAGGATTCGGAAACGACCAAACCCCGGCTGGTATTCAACCCAGTTCCTATACTCCCGATGAAATCATTGTGCCAAATTTCCTACCCGACGTACCAGCGGTTCGCGAGGATCTTGCAGATTACTACGAAAGCGTCTCGCGATGGGATACTGTAGTAGGTGCAGTTTTAGAGGCACTTGACGCTTCTGGACGGGCAGACGAAACCCTCGTTTTTGTGACAACCGATCACGCCATGCCATTTCCCGGTGCGAAGGCATCCAGCTTCGATAGTGGACATCACTGCCCATTACTTATCGCCAGCCCTACGCAACAGAAACGCGGTTTTCACAATCAGGCGCTCGTCAACTGGGTAGATTTCTGCCCAACGATGTTAGACTGGTGTGATGTCGCGCATCCCGATGGAGAAGATGCACTTCCGGGTAGGTCAATCCTTTCTATCCTTGAAGATGATAGCGCACACCCGGGCAACGGTGAATGGGAAGAGACCTACTTCTCGCACTGTTTCCACGAGGTGACGAACTACTATCCATATCGCGTGCTACGCGGCAGACGGTATAAATACGTCCGTAATCTGGCGTACCAACTGGAGACACCGCTCCCAAGCGACCTATTCCGTTCGATTTCATGGACAGCCGTACGTGATGACAATGTCCAGCAACTCGGAGAACGCCAGCGTACCGATTTTCTACAACAGAGCCGCGAGGCGTTGTTTGATATCCAGAAGGACCCAGCAGAGTCACAGAACCTCATTGACGTACCAGCGTTACAAGACATCGCCAACGAGATGCGCCGAAAGGTCATCGAATTTAGGCAGAAAACTAAGGATCCGTGGCTTGAGCAATCCTTCCAAGAAGGCGAAACACAACCGTTTTTTAGTTAACAGCCATCAGCCACCCAAATTCATGCTGTTCTCCCGCAAGGTAAATCAAGATAAATTAAAACAGGATCGTGCGCTTGGCAATACCAAAACGGCAGCCTGCAACAACGGCGCAGGCGGATTTAAGGAAGGCACATCAAGCACCTAAATTCACGCTGTTTTCCCGCAAGGTAAATTAAAAATTGCAAAACTACGACTTAGAAGCCATGAACGCTCGCATCCAAGCAGATAGCGGGTTAGTTCAACAGATACTCACAGAGACAGGGAAAGTTATTGTCGGTCAGACGGCGTTATTAGAGGGATTGATTATTGGGTTGCTCTGTAACGGTCACATTCTACTTGAAGGGGTACCCGGACTCGCGAAGACGACCGCTGTCAGCGCACTTGCGCAGACCATTGATGCTTCCTTCAATCGCCTTCAGTTTACTCCTGATCTACTTCCAGCAGACCTCGTCGGCACGCTCATCTACGATCAGCAGAAAGGCGATTTTTACACAAAAAAGGGACCCATTTTCGCCAACGTTATCCTCGCAGATGAAATCAACCGCGCACCCGCCAAAGTGCAAAGCGCGCTCCTTGAAGCGATGCAAGAACGGCAGGTAACGATTGGTGGCACGACGTATCCACTTGATGACCCGTTTCTCGTTTTGGCAACCCAAAATCCGATTGAGCATGAAGGCACCTATCCACTACCAGAGGCACAAGTGGACAGATTTATGCTAAAGATTAAAGTTGATTACCCCTCACATTCAGAGGAATTACAAATCCTTCGCCGGATGACAACTGAAGAAATCGCCACAATTCAACCGGTGATTTCTCCGGAAGATATTATCCGGTTCCGAGAGGTCGTCCGAAACATCTACATGGCGGAACAATTGGAGAATTATATCGTCGATTTGGTGTGCGCAACGCGCACCCCAGAAGCGTATCAGTTAGACGAACTCAGTACACTCATTGAATACGGTGCCTCGCCACGCGCGACGATCTTTCTCGCCTTTGCGGCAAGGGCAAGAGCGTTCCTTTCCGAGCGCGGCTATGTTACCCCAGAAGACATTCACGCCGTCGGCATGGATGTACTAAGGCATCGAATAATTATCAGTTATGAGGCGGAGGCGGATGGACGTGATGTTGAAAATATTATCACACAGGTGTTCGCAAAACTTGAGGTACCCTAAACGTCTACTCCTGTGTCTGTCCAGCAACCGCCGATGCCCGCGCACCTACACCCAACACTGCTAAAAACCCTTCCGAATCTGCATGATCAAAGTCGCCGATATCTTCCATAGAGGCTGTCTCCTCGGAATAGAGTGAATGCGGTGCACCCCCTGCAGCATAGAACGCGACATTTCCCTTGTAGAGCGCCACCGTGATAGTTCCACTCGCCAAGTCAGTCAGCGGTTGAATCGAAGACAGCAATGCCTGCGTCGCAGCATCAAACCAGTAACCTTGATAAATCTGTTCAGCGATTGTCGGTGCGACGTTATCGAAGTGTCGGCGCGCACGTCTGTCTAAAATCAGTTGGAGCAGATACTCATAACACTTTCCAAGCAATTCCATCCCTGGCGATTCGTAAACGCCGCGGCTCTTAATTCCAACAAACCGATTTTCAACCGTATGAATACCGATGCCAACCCCGTTCCGCCCACCAATACGATTCGCCTCTGTCAGACTCTGAAGTGCTGTGACAGGGCTTCCGTTGACTTCAACAGGTGTCCCACGCGCAAAAGTAACCGTAAAGTGCTCGACATCATCAGGGGCATCTTTCGGATGGACGCCCATACCCGGACTGATAAAACCCGCCGGAGTCTTCAGCGATTCGAGCTGCCCGGCTTCATGCGTAAGTCCGAGGAGGTTTGCGTCGGTTGAGTAGGGCTTCTCGTGTGTCGCAGTAATCGGTAGGTTGTGTCCCTGGCAGAAGTCTATCATCTCTTTTCTACCGCCGAACTTTTTCAGGAATTCAGCATCTCGCCACGGGGCATAGACATCAAAGTGCGGATTGAGCATATTCGTAGCGAGTTGAAACCGAACCTGATCGTTGCCTCTACCCGTTGCGCCGTGCGTTAAGATAGAAACACCGCGTTTCTCCATCTCCGGCAGCAGTGCTTTCACTGTGACATGCCGCGCGATACCCGTCGTATTCCAGTAACCACCCTCATACATCGCTTGGCACTGGATAAGACGGATACCGTCCTCCGCAAGCGCGTCTTTCGCATCTACAATAATAGCGTCTTCAGCACCACATGCCAACATTCGTTCCTTAATTTCAGAAACGTCCCGTTCATCCGGTTGACCGAGGTCCGCCGTAAAGCAGACGACCTTGACCCCGTTATCAACCAACCATTTGGTAATGGTGCAACTATCCAAGCCCCCTGAAACAGCAGCACCCACCGTTTTCCCTTTTAACGTATCAATGTTCAAAAGCAATCTCCAAGATATTGTATTTAAG
>VXXH01000450.1 GCA_009835515.1 Candidatus Poribacteria bacterium | reverse complement strand
GGGGTAGGTGAGTACACCGCAAAACCGCCCCATAGGTGTCAATTTAGCGATTTTTCGTGGCATTCTCGGCATATTAAGTCTGAACTGTGATTTTTGTGATTTTTGTGATAAGGTCTCTGAGTCCGGTAGGTTGGGTTGAACGGTGTTGAGAAGTCGGATGTTAATATGCCAAACACCCCTGAAAGTTAGTATCCGGCTATATCTATTCATCAACGGAGTGAAACCCAACTTTACACTTTCAGGGTCTCGGAACCTTCAAAGGCAAAGCGTTGGGTTTCCCTCGGTCTCTGATGGATGTGGTGTATCTGGAGCGAGTTGTGTTTTTTTCTGATTTTCGGGTTTTGGTGGCATCCGTTCAACCTAACGGAAATCCGCAGAAATACCCAAGCAATACGCAGAAACACCCTATCAATCCGCAGAAATACCCAAGCAAAAACACCCCAAGCAAAAACACCTACGGGACTACAAATGCCGCCTCTACGGGGCTTGGCTCCTTTGGTCTTAACGCTGCTACACAGATGCTGAAGAAATATCCAAGCAAATAAACCCTACGGGACTAAAGAGGGGTTTGAAGTCTTCAAGGTTTCCGCGTAGGATCCGGTTCGGTTAGGGGATTTAGTCTGGGGTTAGACTAAATCCGTTCCTTGTATTACATTCCGAACCTACCGGGCCTGGGTCCGAGGCGATTTTTCTTTTTAAATTGACACTTATGGTGCGGTTCAAAATCGTACCATAGGTGTCAATTTAGTCCCGTAGGTTGGGTTGAACGGAACTCAGAAGGCAGATGTATTTTCCAAAAACCTCTCAAATCCAGCGAGGTGTCGTCGGTAATCAAGAACGCAGTGAAACCCAACTTCACACCG
The DNA here is from genome assembly GCA_009835515.1 of Candidatus Poribacteria bacterium. GTDB lineage: Bacteria > Poribacteria > WGA-4E > WGA-4E > WGA-3G > WGA-3G. The sequence goes on along the minus strand of VXXH01000450.1, from coordinate 2,122 downwards.
TCAGGGGACCGGAAACCGCTAAGGCGTTGGGTTTCTCTCCGTTTTCTGTTGCCGTGCCATCTCTGGTGTCAGCTGAGTCTCGTGTTCCTTTTCAGGTTTTGAGAATATCCGTTCAACCCAACCTACAGGACTATAAGAGCGGAAACCTGCTTACAAAACTGTTCCAAAAGGTCGTGAAATATCCCTAAATTGACACTTATGGTGCGGTTCAAAATCGTACCTATCGGACCCCCTTCCCAGTAACGGGTGGGGACCCCGGGTGTCCAAAATTGGACTAAAAAACTGAGAACTGAATGGCTCTGATGTTCCTACAGTAGAGGATTGCGACGGAAATGGAGATGTGTTATACTAAGGGTATTATTGGAAGCCTATGTTAGAAAGACTGTTAACCTGCTATGCATATTGAGACACTTGATTACCCTTTAATCTATATCCCTGCTGGGGCGTTTACGATGGGGACGATTCCGACTGGGATGCGGAAGACGGATCCAGAGGAACCGCAACGTAGTGTGACGCTTGATGCTTATGCTATTGGTATGTATCAGGTCACGAATGCACAGTATGCGCGGTTTTTGGAGGCGACGGGGTACGCGTCCCCGGAGTTCTGGGATGATGAACGTTTTAACGTACCGGATTTTCCTGTCGTCGGGGTGAGTTGGTACGATGCTGTCAATTTTTTGGAGTGGCTCGGTGCGCTGGAGGGTGTGGCGTATCGGTTGCCGTCGGAGGCGGAGTGGGAGAGCGCGGCACGCGGCACGGATGCTCGCGAGTATCCTTGGGGCGATGTATGGGATGCGAGTCGTGCGAATACGTCGGAGTCGGGGAATAAGCGGCTGCTGCCTGTCGGGAGCTATCCGTCGGGTGTGAGTCCTTGGGGGTGCTACGATATGGCGGGCAACGCTTATGATTGGTGCTTCGATTGGTTTCACATGGAGGCGTATAAGTACTCGCCTGACGAGAATCCGTTGGGTGCGAGTGAAGGTCGGCGGAAGGTGATTCGGGGTGGTTCGTGGATTGCGCGGGGTGAGTTTGCGGCGCGTTGTGCGAATCGTGCGGCGTATGAGCCGATTCGGGGGCTTCATAACGTCAGTTTTCGGATTGCGGTGGATGTAGAATAGTTGTCAGTTATCAGTTATCAGTTGTCAGAAAGAGGGTTCTGATTAAAGTAAATCTTTTTTCAATGCCCCTTTGCATCTCTGGTTTTGACAAGCATCGGCGCGGTTGCATGAAGATTAAATAAATATTTGGGTAATTCTTACAGATCGCGAGCACAGCTCGCTCCTACCAAGAGGTTTTTGATGCATTACCGAATTAAATTCTTAAACTTCATCAAACCGCGCCTACTAATTTGAGTGCCGTGATATGGATAAGAAAGAATTAACCAAACACTACCAAGATTTTCGGGATGCGTTGTTGGTGTGGTTTGAACGTTACCAGCGCGAGATGCCGTGGCGCAATACGGACGATCCGTACCGGATTTGGGTCTCTGAGGTGATGCTCCAGCAGACACAGGTTAAGAAGGTTATAGACTATTATGAGAAGTTCATCGCGAGGTTTCCGAGTGTGCGGGATTTGGCGGCTGCGCCGCTACAAGATGTGCTGAAGGTCTGGGAAGGGTTGGGGTATTACGCGAGGGCACGGAATCTTCATAAAGCGGCGCAGGTCATTGTGGACGAACTGGATGGCGAGATTCCGCGGGATTATGCGACCTTTCGGAAGTTGCCGGGTGTTGGCGATTATAGTGCGGCGGCGGTGCAGAGTATCGCTTTTAACGCGCCTTATGCGGCGGTAGATGGGAACATCAAACGCGTGTTGGCGCGCCTGTTTCTGATGGACGCACCGATTAACGATGCGAAGTCGGCGAAATTGTTTCAGGAGAAAGCGGATGCACTTTTGGATCGGAATGTGCCGGGGCTGTTTAATCAGGCGATGATGGAGTTGGGGGCAATGGTCTGTCGCCCGCAGTCGCCGACGTGTCTGGTGTGTCCTGTGAATGCGTTTTGTGAGGCGTTCTACACGATGCGTCAGGACGAGTTTCCGAAACGGCGCGAGTCGAAGCCTACACCGGAACACCATCTCGCTGTTGGTGTTATCTATAATAATTCAGGTGAAGTATTGCTTA
>VXXH01000596.1 GCA_009835515.1 Candidatus Poribacteria bacterium | reverse complement strand
TACCTGCGGTTACGCTTGAAAAGCTTAAATCACATTGCCGAAAGCGTCAATAAGTGAAAGATGCTCAGCCCGAATTGCAGGATAGACCCCGAAACCCACGCCTATGACAATTGAAAAGATAACAGAAATCAGTATCCACCGTAAGGATAATACGACGGGCCATGCATCCACAACTAACACAATCCGCACCGCAAGCCGTGACAGCGCGTGTGCCGCACCCCAACCGCCTACAATGCCAAGCAGCCCACCACACAAACAGAGACAGATTGATTCTGTCAAAAATTGATAAAAAATGTGAATCCGTTTCGCACCCACCGATTTCCGTAAACCTATCACCCGCGTCTTTTCGCCGACAGAGACAAGACAGATATTCATGATGCCGATGCCGCTGACGAACAGCGAGAAACCCGCAATACTACCCAAGGCAATCTTTATCACCTTTTGGATGTGATCCAATCGCCGAAATGTCAGTTTCGGGATATAGTAAGTAATAAAGTTATCCTGCCCGCGGTGTCTTTTACGCAGGATATTCTTACCACAAGCAATGACACTGTTAACATTGGCATCTTTTTGAAAAAAGACAATCATGTATTCAACGTAGCGAATGCCTGTAAGTCGTTGTTGATAGGTCGTCAATGGGAGACAGACAGCATCATCCAAGCAATACTCCCAAGTGAGACTACGCCCCTTGGGTTTCATCACACCCACGACGCGCATCCGTACGGGCTTTTGTCGCCAATAACGATAATACCGGACCTTTACTTCTTGTCCGACTGGGGATGCTTCGCCAAACAACTCAATAGCAATGTCGGCTCCCAAAACGCAGACCTGCGCTGCAGTCTCTATATCGTTTTCGGTGAGAAATCTGCCAGTTTGTAGTTCCCATCCCATGCCGCGGGCGTAGTCTGCAGTCGCGGCTTCTATAAGTGCCATAGCTTGGTTTCCAGTTCGGCTGCTAACAAAATTTTCAAAGGATTCATGATTCGGCAAGACATATAAGACCTCGGGGCATTCTGCCTCAATAGCATAGGCATCCTCAAGCGTGTATCGTTCAGTGGTTCGCTGGAGTCGTCCGCGTTTGAAAATAGATGTACGCGTATAGAATGTAAACTGATTTGCCCCGCCAAGTTTTTCAATGTCTTCGACGAGGATTCTTTTCGCACCATCGCCAATAGCGACCATGCATAACACACCCGCAACCCCGATGAAAATGCCGAGAATGGACAATCCTGCACGGAGTCTATTTTGTGTGAGTGGTTGTACACCCGCGATGATCGCATCACGAAATTTCATTTCTGCCCGAGTGCCTTTAGGAACTCTTGATCATCTTTTACATCCGAAAATTCAGGAGTCTCAAGGAAATTCGAGTAGTACATATCCCGGTTAGGATTTAGCACATAGTCTTGAGTCGCCTTTAAATGGTGTAAAGTCTTCTCCCTGTCCTTCTCAGAAGCCCAAACACTTACTGCAAGAAAGAAGTGGGTATGAGCGTCGTAGCGGATCAAATCAATGGCAATTTGTAGGAAATGTCTCGCCTCGTTATACCTCTTCGACCACAACAGACAATAACCGACATCGTGAGCCGCCCATGTAAGGTCGCTGATATTTACAGAGTGACCGGCAGCCCGTTTTTCCAATTCGCCTTCGATAAACGTGCTTACCTCCGTAAGAGTCTGATCGAAACGTTCCCAATCTTCCTGTTTGCTATACACCAGAAGTCGATTCGTTCTTACAGCCAACCAGAACCGAAAATAATGCTCCCAACTCGGTTCGCCGTTAGCATCTTCCAACTTTTCCATGCCAAGAAGTGTCTCGTCTAACCGGTCGTAGGCACGTAAAATTTCTGATCCGATTTGCAAGAAATCGCAACGTGCGTAGCGACTCAATTCAGGGTTCTCTAAGCGTTCAGAGGCTTCCTCATAAAGTTGGAACCACTCATCAACACGCCCTTCCGCTTCCCAACATCTAATATGACTTAAACTATTAACAGCCTCCAGTACATCCTCATCTGACAAATGTTCGCATGTCCAACGATAAAGCCGAACCTGTTCCTCAACAGCTTCCGTGTTCCGCTGAAGCCTGGCAAGGTTACCACTTAATTGCCGGTGCGACCAGAAACGCTCCTTATTGTCTGAAGCGACGTTCAAATACCTGCGGTGCAAAGAGACGCTTTTTTCCATTCCGATTTTGCCTATATACTCGTATATCTCATCCGCGAGGTGTGCCAAGTCGGGTGTGATTTCACCCTTAAGCGCATCTTCAACTTGGATGTGTGCTTCCTTAAGAATATCCTCGCCTGATGTCGGGTCGGATTTTGCCTGTGCTATGAATGAATCAAACTTGCTACGAATGCTTTCCAATTGACTCATGGTGTTCTCCTTCAGATTTTCTGATAACTGTACATCATCAAGGACTTCTTGAACCAAGAGTTCTTGATCTACCTGTAGACGCTTTCGCGCTCGGTGGAGCCGACTCGCGATTGTGTTCGCCGACACCCCCAAGAATTTGCTGATCTCTTTCGTTGGCATTTCGTCGAGATAATAGAGCATCACGACAGTGCGTTCACTCTCTGGGAGCTTTTCCAAAAGTTTTTTCACAAGTGCATGAGAATGCTCGGTACTCTCTGTTCTCGATTGTTCCGATACATGATGTGTGTAAGAAGACCGCTCAATTTCTTCCGGACGTGTATCCTCCAGCGATTGCATCACAAACTTTTGCTCTCGCATCCACTTCTGCTTTCGCATCCAATCAATACAAAGCCGATTCGCGATGACATAGAGCCATCCGGCAAATTGATTCGGATCTTTAAGTGTCGAAAGTTTTTTATATGCCTGATAGAAGGCATCTTGCATAATGTCTTCAGCGTGGTGATAATCGCCGATCTTCCGCCATACAAGAGTATGAACGCTCTTTTGGTACTTTTCGACCAAGATGCCAAACGCAGCATCGTCACCTGATAAAATTTTGCGAACCAGTTGAACATCGTCTTCTTTT
>VXXH01000099.1 GCA_009835515.1 Candidatus Poribacteria bacterium | reverse complement strand
GGTTTATGCTCTGTAGTACGCTCCTCATTGCTTTGGTGATCGGGTGTCAAGACAACAAGGCAATCTTGAACGAGAGCGAAAAACACTTGGATGCTGGGACTCCACAAGCGGCAGTTGACGGATTAGAGACTTTTATCAAAACGGCACCAGAGGAACCGAAGGCACGACTCTTACTCGGGAAAGCCTACAACGAATTAGGACGGCATAACGACGCAGTCGAGCAGCTACGAAAGGCTTCACAACTCTATGCAGCGCAACCTGAAGAACGCATCGCAGCACGTCTCGAATTGGCACGTACCTATCTCAGATTCGGGGACAGAACTTCAGCGTTTCGTGTGCTCAAACTCGTTCAACGGAGTACTTCGGACCCCGAAACACTCCGCAAAATCATTGAACTTGTCGGCGATAGCTACCAGACGAAGCAACTCACGACCGGCGATTCGGATAACTATTCACCGACCTTTTCACCAGATGGCACACAGATCGCCTTTGCCTCTTTCCGAACTGACAACGGTGAAATCTATTTAATGGATCTCAATGGACGGATCCGACGCCGCGTAACTTTCACAACCGATTTCAACGACAGTTCACCCACATTTCTGACAACTCCGAATTACCTTTTTTATAGTAGTGAACCAAAGTCCTCCCGCGAAGTTAAAGTCGTTATCCAAAGTAGTGGTTCAACACCGATCTACGCCGGGTTCAACCTGACGCACATCCACAGCAAAATTACGCGAGCCGTCCTACCCGTGAGTTTCGGGGCGCGCGTGCCACGCACGTCGCCTGCAAGCGATCAGGTTGTCTATGAATCCAATGCAGATGGAAATCTGGAATTATATTTGCTCGATTTGGAAGGTGTCAATCTCGCACAACTGACCCCAGAAAGCATCAAACACAAACGCATCACCTTCAACGAAACCGACGATGGCAGTCCCACATTTTTCCCAGATGGCAAACGCATCTTGTTTGTCTCCTCACGCAATGAGATGAATCAACTCTATACGATAGATATTGATGGACAAAACGAGACACATTTCAATCCAAACCCTTACGATTGTTACAACCCTACTGTGTCTCCTGATGGAAAAACGATTGCGTATGTCTCTGCCAGAGATGGCGACTGGGAGATTTATCTCATTGATACAGACGGCAGAAATGAACGCCGAATCACCAACGACATTGGCAGGTCTATCCAACCGGCTTTCTCGCCTGACGGACGGCACCTCGTGTTTGTTTCCGACAGAAGCGATACTTTCCATATCTATCTGATGGCTTTTGACGAACCTGTTACGCGTGAGGATTTAGTTCAACGTTTGCAGTAGAGGCGAGGTAGCCTCGCCCCTACGCTTGGAGGTAAAACAGACATGCTTCAGGTAACCAAACCAGAAGGTTTCGGCAATATTCAGCTCGAAGAGGTGCCGATGCCGGAGATAAATGCTCGACAGATTCGAGTGGAGACAGATACGACGTTAATTAGTCGTGGCTCCGAGCTATTTCGACGCTATATCATGGAAGACGCAGTCCCCCCGTCAATCATGGGTTACTCTCTTACAGGCATTGTGGATGCCGTTGGTGCAGAGGTGACAGGTTATCGGGTTGGGCAACGCGTCATGGTCGTCGCACCGCACGCGCAATATGTTGTCGCTGAGCCTAACGCATCGGATGGACGCATTGTCCCGCTTTTTGACGATGTTAGTTTTGAAGCGGGGACTTTCCTCCCGCTTACAACGAGTGCCGTCGCTTGGTCAGACTCATCCGGTGTGAAAGCAGGAGATACCGTCGTTGTCTTGGGACAAGGATTGGTGGGAAGTCTGATGATGCAGGTGCTACGTGGCTATAACCCTGCGCGGATTATCACTGTGGACGCGCTGCCGCTTCGCTGTGAATTATCAACGCAGCTTGGGGCGGATGTCTCTATCAACGCTGGTGAGATAGATCCGGTTGACGAAGTACGTCGTCTTGCCGATGGGAAAGGTGCGGACTTGGTCATAGATTGCGTCGGTGGGTACGCTGGTGTCAAATCTTTTGAGCAAGCACAGGATATGACACGGCAGTTTGGGACTATTCAACTCATCGCGCTCTATCAGCAGGCACCGCTCCCGCTACATTCTTCAAAGATGATGAGCAAGCGTCTCGTCGCTGGTATCCTGACAGATGAACCCCGTTCACAGATTGCTGCACGCGCCTTAAAAAAGATACAGAACGGCGAGATTCGCGCCGCTGACATGATTACGCACCGCTTTCACTACACCGAGGCGAAAGCAGCATTTGATCTCCTCTGGAATTCCCCGGGTGATACGCTTGGAGTGCTGATAAAATGGCAGTAGATGTTCCGTCCCGAGAAATTGCGTTTCGGGCAGAATTGCGCGGCGCATCCCTCGCTTTTTCAACGACGTGGGGACTCTTCTCACCAAAGGGCGTTGATGCCGGAACACATCTACTGCTTGAACATCTGGACATCCAACACGAAGACATCTGTCTTGACCTCGGATGTGGATACGGTGCCATCGGTATCACGCTTGCGAAATGCGTCCAAACATCAACCGTCTATATGGTCGACAAGGACTTTGTCGCGGTTGATTACGCCCGTAAGAATGTGGGACAGAACCAACTCAAGAATTGCCATGTCCTCCTGAGCAACGGATTCAACCACCTTCCTGACATCGAATTCGATCTTATCGTTTCTAACCTACCTGCCAATGTTGGTAAAGAACTTCTACAGATTTTTCTGGCGGATGCCAAACACTATCTCAAACCGAACGGACGACTCTACGTCGTCACAATTTCGGGGCTCCGCGAATTTATCAAGCGCAACTTTATAACTGTTTTCGGGAATTACCAGAAGGTTAACCAGCGTCGGACGCATACCGTTGCGATGGCAATTCGGATGTAGCGTTTGATCTGCGTTTGAAGAACTGTGTGCTTACACGGCTGCTACGGACTGTGAACGCTTTGAGAATGATTTGACATGTGCGTAGCGGTTAGGTATAATTA
>VXXH01000361.1 GCA_009835515.1 Candidatus Poribacteria bacterium | reverse complement strand
CCATTATGATACATAAATATTTTAGAATCCAAACGTTGTTGTTGCTGCTCTTACCCATATTCTTAGGTGGCTGTGGTCTTGCCAAGCTATCCAGGATTCAAAAAGAGGGCAATTTAGTTGTCGTAGAATCCACTCTCGCCAAAAATCTCGGAACCCTTGAACGTTTGGCTAAGACTGGAAATACCGGACTCATTGTCAAGACCGCACGCGCCCATTCATCTTACAGCGGTTTTCTGGAAGATAAGATGGAAGAGGCAGAAATCGCTGGAGATTCCGAAACAGCCGATGAAATGCGTTCACAAGCAATTGCACATTATGTCCGCGCTGAAGCATACGCCTTTAAGGCACTCTCGAAATCCGATAAAACCTTTGAGCAACCCAGAACTGTTGAGATCCCCGTATTTGAAAAGACACTCCAGAAACTGAAGAAAAAACAGGTTGAACCCCTCTTTTGGGCGGCTTACGCTATGGGACGTGGTATCAGCCTCCAGAAAGATGACCCGATGCAAGTTATTGACCTCGTTCGCGTCGAGTTAATGATGCGCCGTGTGCTTGAATTGGACGAAACCTTCTACTTTGGCAGTGCACATCTTTTCTATGCTGTCTATTACGGTGACCGATCACCATCAATCGGCGGTGATCCAGAGAAAGCGAAGGAGCATATTGAGCATGTCGATAAACTTAATGACGGCAAGTTTCTGATGAGCAAATTCTATCTCGCACGATACTATGCCTATCCTAAACAGGACGTGAAACTCTACAAGCAAGCGTTACAAGAAGTCATTGATGCCCCGCAAGATATTTATCCCGGGGAAGAGGCTGCCACATCGCTCGCAAAATCGCGCGCCAAACGCTGGCTTGATCAGGCTGATATGTTGTTTGATCCAGACATAGAGGAAGGAGACTCTGAATGATGATAAAAATGAAGTCCATTTATAAAGCAAACACTGCTAAATTCGCATGCGTGTTTCTATTGATTTTAGGAATGTTATGTTTACCAATCACGCATCTTGCAGCGGAATCCGTTAAGTTCGCGACGCTTGCACCGAAAGGTTCAACATGGATGAATAATTTTGAGGCGATGGGAAAAGAAATTCGCTCCAAAACGGGTGGTGAACTCCAACTCCGTATCTATCCAAACGGTGTCCAAGGAGACGAACTTGATGTCATCCGCAAGATGCGAGCCGGGCTGCTTCACGCAGGTGCTATGACTGCCACTGGACTCGGTGAGATACAGGAAGAGGTCTTAATTTTTCAACTGCCTCGGCTGTTCAAAACCTACGAGGAGCTTGATTACGTCCGGGACTACCTCCGGGAAGATCTTGACAAGGCTTTTATGGATGCCGGGTATATCCTGCTCGGTATGGGGGACATCGGATATTATTATCTATTCAGCAATCAACCCATCCGCACTATCGCCGATCTTCAGTCGCCAAGCGTCAAGATGTGGGCGCGTCCGACGGACAAAATTGCCCTCACATTCTACAAAAACGCCGAGATCGCAACTGTACCGAGAGAAGTAACACAGGTCTTATCTTCGCTCTACTCAGGGCAGCTCAACACCTTAGCGGCGTCTCCTTATGTCGCTGTCGCCCTCCAATGGTATGATAGGTTCAAATATATGACGGACCTTCCTGTCAATGTTGGGGTTGGGGCAACAGTTATAACGAAGGAGAAATTTGATCAACTGACAGCGGAACAGCAGAAGGTTTTGCGTGAAACCGCGGACGCGTATCAGAGCGATCTAATTCAGAAGATTCGCAAAGACAATGACAGGGCACTTGAAGCACTCCAAAAGAAGGCGGGCATTCAGGTGGTTGAATTTGAGGGAGACTCCCGAGAAGCGTGGGATGCCATCGCAGTCGAAACTCACAACGCGCTCGTCGGCGAGATTTACTCGCAAGCCTTTCTTGACAAGATTAACGCCCTCTTGGAAGCGTACCGAAAAAGCAAATAGATAGCACTGACGCAATGCGTTAGCAACCTTTCTCAGATGGCGCGCTCCCAAAGCGCGCCTATCAAATTTGTCTAAGTCCTGTGATAACCGATAACTGATAACTGAATGCTGCTGTTGGCCGTGAAATTCATTTGCCATTTTTCCCTATGTGTGGTATCATTTCCTTTTGAGGAGGGATTCAAAATTCGTGGCATCTATTAATGACATCGCAAATGAATTTATCCGAGAAGAGATTGAAGAATTCTTGGAAGAACCAGATGAAATAGCACTTGCTATTGACACGTTTGCACAAGCGACCCCTGCTATGCAAGACATCTCAGCTGCGCTTATTGATGGCGACCATCATACTGTTGATGAATTGACGGAAGCAGCACTGGAAGAAGGTACAGAAGCATTAGAGATCATGGATGATGGTCTCATCGCTGGGATGGGCATCGTCGGCATCAAGTTCCGAGAGAACTTCATCTTTGTGCCAGAAGTCCTCGCATGCGCGCGCGCAATGAAAGCAGGGATGGCGTATATTGAACCGATCCTCTCCGAATCAGGCATTGAACCGATCGGCACAGTGATTATGGGAACCGTCAAAGGCGACCTGCACGACATCGGCAAGAATCTCTGCATTATGATGTTACGCGGCGCAGGTTTCGTGGTACACGATTTGGGTGTCGATACTTCTGAAGATGAATTCATTGAAGCCGTTGAGGAATATGAAGCACCGATTTTGGGGATGTCAGCACTCCTGACGACAACAATGCCGAACATGGGAAAAACAATTGATGCCTTCATTGACGAGGACCTACGGGAAGAGGTAAAGATTATGGTGGGTGGCGCGCCAGTCACGCAGACATTCGCAGACGACATGGGGGCTGATGGATACGGGAAAGATGCCCTCGCCTGTGTCGCCTTAGCCAAACAGTTTCTTCTTGAAGAACCTGAGGAGTGGTAGGGAGAACGGTTATCGGTTTTAAGGGTTGTCGAATTAAAAAGGTTATGGTTAAACTGTGCCTCTCTTTAACTGAAGACCGAAAACTGATAACTGATAACC
>VXXH01000034.1 GCA_009835515.1 Candidatus Poribacteria bacterium | reverse complement strand
CTTCGGTGAATCTTCTCTCGATTTTGAACTACTTGCCTGGATTCCGGATTCTTTTCAACGTTTTGATGTTGCCAGCGATCTCCATTTTATGATTTGGGAAAAATTTAAAGCGTACGACATAAAAATTCCTTTCCCACAGCGGGATGTCCATTTTTACCCGAAGAAAAGCGACTCATAACGTAGCATCTGGAGTGGAGACTGACATGCGGGTTGTTGATGTTAGGTATATCAACGCTTAGTACGTATCGGAATGACGGATGACATCACCCTTGACGAGGTAATAGACCTCTTCACTGATATTTGCGGCGAGGTCCCCGACGCGCTCTAAATGCCGGAAGAGGAGTAAAAGACTGATACCGGGTTCGATGAGCTTCGGGTGCTCACTTAAAATAGTGAGAAGTTCGCTGAGCATCCTTTCATAGATTTCATCGACCTCATTATCACGTTCTCGAATTTCTAAGGCAAGTTCAGCGTTCCGATTGACAAACGCGTCCATTACATCCTTCACCATCGTCTGAATGACCTGTGCAACGTAGGGTAGATCAACGAAGGGTTTGACAGGCGGGTATTCTAAAAGTTCGATGCTCCGTCTGGCGATAGCAACGCTTTTATCGGCAAGCCTTTCAATATTGTGGCTGATTTTCATGACCATCATCAGAAAGCGAAGTTCCGAGGCTACGGGTTGGTGAAGTGCGATCAATTGGATGCACGATGATTCGATCTCGTTTTCAAACTGGTCGATCGTATCATCCGTTGCGACAACGATCCGGGCTAAGGCCTCATCTCGTGTTAAGACAGATTCAATCGCTTGCCGTAACATCTGTTCGGCAAGTCCTGCCATTTCCAAGAGTTTGTGCTGAAGGGTCCTGATTTCTGCTTGTAACATATCTTTTTCCGAGGCGACTTGAAGTGTCAGTTACCCGAGTCTGCCTGTTACATACTGTTCAGTTCTGTTGTCCTGCGGATTTGTGAAAATTTTTTCCGTTGGTCCGAATTCGATTAACTCACCGCCGTAGAGAAACCCTGCAACGTCAGAAACACGTGCAGCTTGTCTCCGTTTGTTGGTAGCGAAAATAAGCGTGCAATCGTTTTTAAGATCGCGCACAAGCGTTTCAACCTTAACGGTCTCTATCGGATCCAGTTCCCCACACGGTTCATCAAATATCAAAACTTCGGGGTTAACCGCCAAGGCGCGCGAAATACAGAGAAGTTGCTGCTGTCCTGTAGAGAGGTGTTCTGGCGTTTGATTCAAGTTGTCTTCAACTTCACCCCAAAGTCCTGTTTTTCGCAGATTTTCCTCAACAATGGCATCAAGGTGTTCTGCTCGGTTTACGCCCGAAATCCGAGCACCGTAGGCTACATTTTCATAAATAGAACACTGGAACAGTGTCGGTTTTCGGAATACCATTCCGATCTGTTTCCGAAGCGCAGTGGTATCTGTTGAAGCGTCCAAGAGGTTGCCTTTAAAAAATATCTCGCCAGATGCCCTGAAATTCGGCGTAAAGTCATTTAATCGATTCAGACATCGGACGAGTGTGCTTTTACCACAGTTTGCAGGTCCGATAAATGCAGTTACCTGTTTCTGCTGGACATCAAAAGAGAGAGCACTCAGAATTTCTTTGTCGCCGTACCAGATATTTAGATTACGGATACTCAAAATAGATTGCTCTTTTTCACTCAGCATCTTTGGTATCGCGAGTGTGCTCTGAATTCGCGCCTCCGTGATTAACTATATTGTGCCGAGTCGGAATTGTCCATCTCTATAAAAGTGCTGGAGAGAATGCTTAAAAACAGGGCAATACTTAGGAAGAGTATAAATTTACTGGGCATTCCTCCGGGTTCGGTTGTGTAGTGCCATGTGTAGATACCAACCAGCAACGCTGCGGTAGCAAAGGCGCGCGACATCGCTCGGCAGCCACCAGCCAATATTTGGGTGAAGGCGAGCGGTACAACTTGTCTTGTTAGGACTTGCCACTGACTCGCTCCGAGAGCATAAGCCGTTTCACGGATAGGTGTTACGACCGAGCGGAGTGCACTTTGTGTTGTTTTAATTGTCACCGGCATTACCATGAATATAAAAGTTAATGCCCCGGCATAAAAGAGCGTAGTACCGCGCTGAAAAGGTATCGCCTCTACATTCTGAGGTAACGGAAAAATACCAATCGCTTTGAGAGCACCAGCGGAAAGAAAGAAAAAACCGATTGCCAGAATGCCGTAGAAAAGCGAGGGAATACCAGTCAAAATAGCGACTAAACTTTCAACCGAACGCCGAATCCAATTGGTTTTTGGGAGCCATTCCTCTAAGTAGAATGCGCATACCATCCCAAACAAAACCGCCAAAAGGCTAACTGAAAGAACAATATAGAGATCGTTAAGCAGAATAGACATGGAATTCATAGTGTGCAGGCTTCTCGTAATGATTCATTCCGCTAATCTAACAAGGTGAACAATATTTCCCAATTTCGCTGAGACTGCAGCGCGCGTAATACCTCCACTCAGACGGTTTATAGATTTTCCCTAACCGTACCGCATCTGCACGTAATCAGCGGTTTTTTCGTGTACTGGGTCTTCAAACAGCGCTTGCGTCTCTCTGTGCTCAATAAGTTCACCGAGGAACATAAAAATACATTCTTTACTGACGCGCCGTGCCTGTGCCATGTTATGTGTCACAATTAGAAATGTATAGGTCCCGGCGAGGATTTCCATCAATTCTTCAACCGCCCGCGTGCCCTTCGCGTCCAATGCGGAGCAGGGTTCATCCATCAGAATAATTTTGGGTTTAAGTGGCAATAGGCGTGCGATACAGAGTTTTTGTTGCTGTTCCAACTGGAGCGATGTCGCCCGTGCCTTTAATTTGTCTTTTAGATCCTCCCAAAGAAAAACGGAGGAGAGTGCTTCTTCTACAATCTCCTCTGATTCTGTCCGCGTGATGCTACGCATCGGGGAGTGGATACGTAACCCAAACAAAATATTCTCATAAACCGAGATCAGCAATGGGTTTGGTCTTTGGAATACCATAC
>VXXH01000282.1 GCA_009835515.1 Candidatus Poribacteria bacterium | reverse complement strand
CTATAGCTTGATTAGTCCCGGTACCGAAGGCGCAGGGTATACCGGACTTGAAAGCGGCACGCGGTTCCCACACGGCTCCGGCTATACAGCGATTGGTGAAGTGCTCAAAGTCGGTGAAAATGTAACGAAATGTGCCGTTGGGGATCTCGCCTTTTGTTATGGTCCGCACGCCTCTATCACTAAAACGGAAGCAGTGCTTTTGGCGTTCAAACCGCCTTTAGATATAGACGAAAAACTGGTCCCGTTTGTCCGAATGGCAACAGTGGCAATGACCTCCTTGCGCGTGTCATCTGCTGAATTTGGGGATACTGTTGCCATTATTGGCTTGGGACTGGTCGGCAATTCCGCATCACAACTTTTCAATTTGGCGGGTATGCAGGTTATCAGCATTGAGCGAGTGCCACGTCGGCTCGAAATCGCCCGACAATGCGGCATCCAACACCTGATTAATCCTGACGAAGAGGATGTGCAGGAACGCGTCGTCGCGTTGACAAACGGCGAAAAAGCGGCAGTCACCGTCGAAGCGATTGGAAACCCACGGCTCGTTGAAACGGCGTACCAATTGACTGGCAGAAAGGGCGAAGTTATCTTACTCGGTTCACCGCGTGGCGAATACATCACCAATGCAACCGAAATCCTGAACTATAGCCACAGTATCGGTTTAGGCGCAATTACACTCAGAAGTGCGCATGAGTGGGTCTATCCGACGATGCACTCCGGCGAATCAAAGCACTCACTTGAACGCAACTCCCGCTTGGTGTATTCACTGATATGTGAAGGCAAGTTCAAGGTAGAAGAATTATTGACACACGTCATTGATCCAGAAAACGCACAATCTGCCTACGATGGATTGACAGATCGGAAAGATGAATACTTAGGCGTGATCATGGATTGGACTTAGTATTTTGAAAGCCTCACGCGAAGCCGAGTTGAACCGAGCGTTGACTGATGCCAGAGAATTGTAACACCTTGATCCAGAATCCCGAGGAACTTCGAGTCGGCTACCGGTCTACTCTCACCGCCTTTGCCGCTTTGAAGTGGCGTACCGCCGCTTCAAACGTGTCGCGGCACCCCGGGTTGCAGAACCCGACGACGTGACCGTCGTACTCGGTCAGCGAGTCAGCCTGTACCGGTTTACCGGACCAAGGGCAGGTTTCGTTGAGGCAGTCGGCGATGTCGAGATCCGTCATCCCGTCTGTCTCGGAAAAAACCTGTTTTGGGTTGTGCAAATTTCTGTTCCTCCTTGTATGTTTTACGCATATCTGCAATTTTAAATCGGCCACCGATCTTGGAATTGGGTGACCATCGCTTCCGGTGCACCGTGTTGTGCCAAGAAGTCTACAAACGCTTGGTAGAGTCTGCGCGCCTCTGCCGTATCTGATTCAAACCGATTATTCATCTGTTCCGGGTCGGACGGTAAGTGGAACAAAGACTTCGGAGCACCGCGGTTCTCTAAGAGTAGAGACCATGTACCGTCGGTGATGCTCCCATGTGGGCTGCCACCATCCGGACTCCAGCCACCGACCCAAGCACCGTGCGTGACCGCATATTCACGTCCGGTGTCGGTATCTCCCATGATAGCAGGTAAGAGACTGTTGCCTTCCACCTGTGCACCGCGTTCTGCCCCAAATACATCAATGACAGTCGCAGGAATATCAGCAATACTCGCAAGCGCGTCTGTATGGCGTGGCGTTGCATCTGGATGATAAACCAACAGTGGAATGTGGACGATTTCTTCATACATGCTAAGATTCTTAGCGAGCAGTCCGTGTTCACCCAATAGGAAACCGTGATCTGCCATGAAAATAATCATCGTATTTTCGGTCAGCCCCATATACTCAATTTTCCGCAGCAGCTGCCCGATCCAATTGTCAACCAGCGACGCTTCCGCACGATAGAGCGCATTGAGGCGTTCCGTCTCACGTTCATTCATCGGATTGGGACCGTAAGGCGGATAAATCGGTTCTGGACCATCATAATCGCTCGCGTCGAAACGCTTTAGGTACCATTCAGGAGCATCCCACGGTTCGTGTGGATCGAAGGTGTCTACCATCAAATAGAAGTTTTCGTGTTGATAGTTCCGCTCTAACCAATCGCAAGCCGTTTGTACAGTCTGGGCGACAAAAGTATCCGCCTCCGTCTGTCGAAAGTCAGTATTTCTAATATGGTTCCCGAGACCAGCGGGTAATTTATTTGGGTGTGTCCGTGTATATTCGCGATACCGCAATGAATCCTGCGATTCATAATCGTACGGATGTGTCTCCAAGCAATCGCCTTCCTGTCCGCGAATCCACTTCCATCCGGTAAAACCGCGATTGTAAAAGAAACCGTTGTTGATATGGTGCGGCGTATCCGCTATCATCATGCTGACAACACCAGCCTTCGTTAAATCCGTTGCGATGACGGGTACATCTCGTTTAAGCGGTTCCCAGCCGCGCCGACAAATACTGACCTGCCCCGTTACCAAATCCCCACGGATTGGCACAGTCGGGTAACTACAGACATAAGCTTTGTCAAAAACGACACACTTCTCCGCGAAGGCGTTTAGGGAGGGGGTGTATCCTTTTCCACCATAAATAGCAAGGTTATCGCGTCGAAACGTATCTGAAATAATGTGGATTATGTTCATGTTAATTAGTGTCTCCATTGGTGAGATGATATAGGTGTCAGTTTAGCACGTGGTTGGACTGAGAAACAGGACCTTCTTTTCTGACAACTGACAACCGATAACTGATAACCATTCTTTTCATATTATACACCGTCTTCCGTTTCTGATGAAGTCTTTTCACGAGCAGCCATCTGCACCACAGCCGGTAACAATCCGTAAATCCCCCAAAACGGAATCCCAATCGCATCACCGTTCAAGAGATTGTTCACCGTGAAATGCACCATCAACGAAATCTCTGCTGCCATCAATCCGATGACAACAGAACGGTAAAACCCGTCGTCTATCGTTTTGAGTGCTCGGAAACCGTAGCGTAAGAATGCAAGATTCAGCCATATCCATACGCCGAATCCAAC
>VXXH01000164.1 GCA_009835515.1 Candidatus Poribacteria bacterium | reverse complement strand
CTCGTAGAATCCCTATGGAGTGTGTTCCAAGCCAAAGTTGGGAGTTTTCAGGAATCAAATCATACAAAACCTCAAGCAATTTTCCCTGCGCTCTCAATCCCATGTGAACTTCTGGCTCGTCAATGCACATTGCTGCATTTGGATAAAATTCTTTTCTGATTATAAAATCAAGAAGCAGATCAAAAGCTGCTTTCTCACCCCCAGATAAATTGACATAATTATATTTTTTCGCCGTTCCTTTCTCAAAATAGAACGTCCCTTTACCCTCGGGATCTTCCAGAGAATGCAATCTCAAGTCAGGAAAGACAGATTGTAAGGAATCACGAACCTGACCTATAACCTGTTCCCTAATCTCCACATTATTGCGAACTTGACTGTCAAAGACTTTTTCCATTATCTGTCCATATATTCTTTGATAATTTTTTTGAACTTCAGCATCGGATGTGGAAAAGTTACGCCCTGCGCTGCGTCCATATTCGCTCTCATCAATTTTTTCCACCCTAGAAACACTAAATTTTGAAGTATGCCGATACGCCGAGCGCATATAACAAGCTTCTCCCAAATTTGAAGGGGAATCATCAGCTTCAATAGTTACACCGAGATTGTGGAAGGGCGTACTTGAACCAGAAGCTGCGGGTTGTCCATTTTTCTTGTGGTATTCAAGATCATAACTAACAGAACCGTGCTCTTTCCCCCAAGCATTAATAGCCTCAAATAAGGATGATTTTCCGCTGCCACTAGGACCAACTAAAATAATGAGTTTCGCCGTATTAGGAATACCTTCAATTGTTAAGTTCGTAAATCGCTTATACTCTTTCAAGCGTATAGTTCTAATTCTCACACCAATACCTCTACAATTGTCATTGTATCATTGCCAAAAATATCTACTACCTTGATAGCAAGTTTGCGGGGACCGGGTTCGCATTCGTGGGCGACGCTGGTTAATTCCAAGGAGCGGTCTTTCTTGGTTCGGAAACTTTGCCACTCGTTTTCAAAGACGTAGTCGCCTGTCCACTGTTCTTCCCACTCGCCTGTTTGCGAATCTTGCATGCGGATAATCTCGTGTTTGCTCTCAAAGTCAAAATCAACCGACCAATAATCAATCCAGTCTGTCCAGTGTTTGGTTAGCATCTCACGACTCACAATCCCGTCTGCATCTTTACTGACCTTTACGACCTGTCCCTTTTCCACTACGATTCGACTGCTCCTATTTTTAAGCGTCTGCTCGGCATGAGAGATGGAGTCTTGTGAATAAAAGACAGAGAAATCGGTTAGTTCTACCGCGACAGTTGCGGGTTTGTCTTTTTCCTCTGCTGTGATATGGGGTTTGACTTCAATAAACGCCATATCATGGAATACTACCTGTCCTTGCTCTACTGCCCGTTTGTCGAAAACCTCGGCGGGGATGAATTTGGGTGCGATGTTGATGCCTTTGTTTTTTGCCTCATCCAGCACGCTGGGAAACAGTCCCATCTCAAATTCAAAACCGAGAACGTCTACACGCGTAATTTGATGTTTGCGACATTCAAGGATAATTTCTTCCACGAATTGGCGCGTCACCGGCAAATTGACGGGACCGACTACCACAAGTCTTCCAGCTTTTTTTCCCTGAAAATTGGCGAAACTATCTGTTTTCTCGGCGGCGTAAGCGCGCAAGATGAGATTAATAAATGCTTCTTCCTTCTCTATTGATTGCTTCTGCTGTTCAGCTTCACGTAGGTTCGGATTGACTCCGATGTAGTGCTGCCGTTCATACTTGCCGAGGTTAAGGATTTCAAAGGCGCGGTAATCTGTACCGTCTGCTTTGAGTTGACGCTGGACTCCGATCATCCGTTTGCGGGTGGTGTGAATAGCGAACTTGCCGAGGTCTGTAGCGATCCACTTACGCCCTAACTTTTCAGCAACGGCAGCAGTCGTGCCAGAGCCGCAGAAGAAATCAGCAACAAGGTCACCTTCGTTTGAAGAAGCTTTAATGATACGCTCAAGAAGAGCTTCCGGTTTTTGGGTAGGGTATCCAACCTTCTCCGTTGCTGTATATGCGTAAGTTCCCACATGATAATCATTAAATTCTTTAGCCAACTCTTTTTTCCCAATCCAGACATCCCAAACAGGCTGTGGCCTTTTCTCATTAGCAAAATTTATGGCTTGTTCTTTTGTAAACGTAGGATCACTACATATGTAAGTCTTGAGCCAAGTATCGCCACCGCTACTTTCTTGACCCCTTGTGTAGTACCACCCCTCTTCGTCTTTTTGTAAGGCATTGGTTATTCTTGGGGATAGTCCGGGTCTCGCTTGGAGGTTGAAGATTGATTTGTCTCTTCGATACAGATAAATATTTTCGTGGGCTTTAGGAAAAATTTTTCCAGAACCCATTAGTCCGCAAATCCATATTATTTCACTATTTGAAAACCCTGAAAATATTTCATCTAAGACCAAGCGGATATGACTATTCACGCGCCAATCACAATGCACATAAATGCTTCCATCCTCCGCCAGTAGATCCCGCATCAGGATTAAGCGTTCATAAATCATAGCGATAAAAGAGTCTGCTCCTTGTCCCCAGGTGTCACGGTAGGCGATCTCTTCCAGAATATTGGGATCTTTGGTAAAGGTCTCGTCGCCAATTTCGATATCCATGGAAAAATCCGCGCCTACATCAAAAGGTGGATCAATATAGATGAGTTTGAGTCCGTCTTGTGCCTCAATATCTTCGCGCAGTGGTCCGTTTTTGAGGGATGACAAAACCAGTTTGTTGTCGCCCCAGATGAGTTTGTTCGTCCAACCCTTGCGTTGGCGGCCGCGTGTGTCAAATAAACCGAGTTGCATATTGTCGTCAGACAATTTTTCGGCGCGGGGTTCGTCTACCTGCTCGATTGTCTGAAATGGGAGGACAATGTTGCAAACTTCGTTAGTCTTGCCGTTCCAGACGAGTTCTACCTCGCGTTTGTCTTCAAACAGCAGAAAGCGGTATTTGTCGGGCAGCGGTTTGTCTGCCTCAATAAAGCGGATGATTTCTTGTTGTTCTT
>VXXH01000664.1:2796-3030 GCA_009835515.1 Candidatus Poribacteria bacterium | reverse complement strand
CTTCAAATACAAGCTTCATCCCGCAAGATAGGGTATCTGATCTATTGTTTTTTATCTTTGTAGATAATACTTTAGAAAGGTTTGTGTTATGTACACTCGTTTGAAAACCAATTTTTTGTTTTACACGTTCATGCTGTTGATATGTTTTAATGCCTTTTTCCTAATCAACACACCTGCACAAATTCTCGAATCCGTCAGCGACAATTATACCTTTGAGACGATTGACGGTGAGGG
>VXXH01000664.1:0-2786 GCA_009835515.1 Candidatus Poribacteria bacterium | reverse complement strand
GTTCTTATGTCTCAATTCCCTTTTCCTAATTAACACCGCTGCACAAGTCAGCGATGAACCCGTTGGCATATCTGCCAACTATACTTTCGAGAGCATTGATGTTCCGGGTGTAGATTTTTTAGCATTGACAGCAAGCAGCGACTTTGAGGACTACGCTGGCAACACGCCAAGTGCTGATGGTGAGAAAATGGTCGGCTTTACACTCATTGATGGCGTTTTTGAGACCCACGATTTCCCCGGCTCGAAAAACACCTATTTCTACGCACTCGGTAATAATGGACTCGCTGCGGGGCACTACGAGGATAGCGACGGTCTTTTCCACGGTGTCATCTTAGAGAATGGTGAGTTGCGGCAATATGATTTCCCGAACGCTGTTCAAACGGAGATCTATGGCTATAGTGATTCAACCGGGGTCCTGACGGGTAATTTTACAGATGCGTCTGGCGTACGTCGTGGATTCTCAGGAGAAACAATAGTTGAGTTCCCGGGGGCAACGGAAACTTATGCCGATTTTGTGAGCACGTTAGGCAATGTCGTAGGTAGCTACGTAGATGCTAAAGGTACATATCATGCATACCTGCGTGGACCTGGAGGGAGTTTTGCAACGCTGGATATTCCAGAAATACCAAATATGGAATACTTTTTTCTCCACGGTATCAACGATGCACTGGTTGCTGTTGGCAGAGCGAAAGGGGTGGATGGTGTCCCGCTCACCTATGTCGGCAACCCCCTTAGGCTACAAGAATTGAAGGTTCCGGACAGCGTTAGCACGGAAGGCTGGAATGTCAATCAAGACGGCTCTGTCGTCGGACACTACGACACAGCAGATGGACGTAGACACGGATTTATCGCAAGACCCGCGCAGGAGAGTGTTGTACGGACACCTCCTGACCTCAGCTATACTTTTGAGAGTATTGATGTTCCGGGCGTAGATTTTTTAGCAGTGACGGCGAGTAGCGACTTTCAGGATTACGCTGGCAACATGCGGGGGCCTGATGGTGAAAAAGATGTCGCCTTTACGCTCATTGATGGCGTTTTTACGACCTACGATTTTCCCGGCTCGCAAGGCACCTATTTCTATGCGCTGGGTAATAATGGGGTCGCTGCCGGACACTACAAGGATAGCGATGGTCTTTTTCACGGTGTTATCTTAGAAAATGGTGAGTTGCGGCAATACGATTTCCCAGATGCCGTCGAAACTGAGATCTACGGGTATAGTGATTCAACGGGAGCACTGACGGGTAGTTTTGTAGATACTTCCGGTGTTCGCCGCGGGTTTTCAGGAGACACAATAGTTGAGTATCCCGGGACACCGGAAACTTACGCCGATTTTGTGAGTTGGACAGGTCATATCGTGGGCAGCTACGTGGATGCTGATGGTGTATATCATGCATACATGCGTAGCTCGGTGGGTAGATTTCTATCTATCGACCTTCCAAACGCACTAAATCTGGAATACTTTTTTCTCCACGGGCTCAACAGGGCAAGGACTGTCGTTGGACGAGCGAAAGCGGCCGGTGATGTCCCGCGTACCTATGTCGGCAGCCCCCTCAATCTACAAGAATTGCAGGTTCCGGGTGCTGTTAGCACAGAGGGCTGGAATATCAATGAGGACGGTTCTGTCGTCGGGCACTATGACTCAGCAGATGGACGCAGACACGGATTCATCGCCAGACTCGTTCCTAAAGCAGAGGGCGATCATTTTGGCAACACCTACACCGTTACGCTATCTAAAGGGTTGAACATGCTTTCTGTGCCGTTGGCACCATCAACACCTATGACTGCCAAGTCCCTTCTCGCGATAACAGGCGCAACGACCATCATCACACTTGATACAACAACACAGGAGTTCGTCGCGTGGACATCCAGCGCACCCGACGACGGTTTTCCAATCGAAGGTGGAAAGGGCTATATCGTCAATGTCCCAGAAACTCGCAACTTTGCTTTCGTCGGCGCACGGTGGACAAATCAAACCGAGGCGGCCGCAGCATCACCTGCCATATCCGCGGAGACACCCCAAGAAGCATGGGCATTTGTTGTCAGCGGACACTTGAAAGGGAAACCCGCTTTTGACGGAAACTACCAAGTCATCGTCCGGAACCTCAGAACAAACAGCACAATAACTGCCTCGGTGCGAGGTAATTACTTTGCTGCTGCGACTGCCGACTTGAATCGAAGAAGCGTTGTCCAAGTCGGAGACGTGGTTGAAGTCCGCGCCATCGGTCCAGATGGAAACTTTGAATCACAAACCCTCAGTGTCACAGTAACTCCTGAACACCTAACAAACGCCGTTTTGTCTGTCAACTTTGATGGTATCGGTCAACCGACGCAGAATCTCCTGTTGCAGAACTACCCGAATCCATTTAACCCGGAGACGTGGATTCCCTATCAACTCTCCGAAGACAGTCCTGTATCGGTCTCCATTTATGACACAACCGGTAAGTTGGTTCGGACACTTACACTTGGGTTTCAGCCTGCAGGCTTCTACAACAGTCGGAGTCGTGCCGCTTATTGGGATGGACGCAATGCCCTCGGCGAACGCGTTGCGAGTGGTATCTATTTCTACCAGTTGACAACTCCCGCTTTCCAACAAACACGGCGACTCGTTATTGTAAAATAGAGTCCATCTAAATAGAACGGACAGGTGTCACAGTTATGCTATCGGTGCAACTGTGACACCCCTTCAACCTAAAAAACGTATAACTTCCAACCCACTGAATTCCCTCCATGCTGTAAGCAGCAACTTACGTTTTCCCCAAAGGTTAAAAATAGGACCTATCCACTTC
>VXXH01000588.1 GCA_009835515.1 Candidatus Poribacteria bacterium | reverse complement strand
GGAATATAAAATTTCAGAGATGGTATTACAAGACTCTACATCAGGTTCAGTCTTTGAGTGCATAGGACGCTATGCCATTCTTTCATCAGGGGGGATCTCGTGGAAAGAGAAGACGATGTTCAACTGATTCAGAGAACCTTATCGGGAGACGATGCGGCATTTGGTATCTTGCTCCAAAGATACCAGAAAAGCGTGCACGCGCTTGTATGGCGAAAGCTCGGGGATTTTCACATTGCTGAAGATATTACGCAAGACACCTTCCTTCAGGCATACAAAAAACTCTCAACACTCAAGAATCACAATCAGTTTGCTGGATGGCTGTATGTCATTGCGGATCGGCTTTGCATTGATTGGAGTCGGAAGAGAAGGCTCATAACGGAATCGCTGGAGGACACACCTGTGGAAGAAGTCGAAAGATCCTCTTATATACATCACGTATCAGAAGCGCGGGAAACGGAACGCACCGAGCATCGGCGTGAACTCGTCAAAAAGCTGCTCGCGAAGCTGCCAGAGAGCGAACGCACAGTGGTGACACTCTATTATCTCGGGGAAATGACTGCCAAAGAGATCGGAAAATTTTTAGGGGTGTCCGTGGGTACAATTAAAAGTAGGCTTCGTCGAGGTCGAAAGCGTTTGCAAGAGGACGAGGAACTGATGATCCAAGAAGTTTTCGGTGGCGTGCGAATACCGACAAGTTTGGGCGAGAACGTTATGCGCCAAGTTGCTGACATGAAACCTACACCGGCTCCGGTTTCTAAACCGTTCCTTCCATGGATGGCTTTAGGAGCGGCTGCGGTTTTGGTTGTCTTACTCCTTGGTGCAAGCAACCGATACCTCACCCGTTTCCAGAAGCCGTACAGTTTTGAATCACAATCTGAGCCGACGATTGAAATCGTTGATGCCCCTATCGTCCTTGATATACCAGCGAAACCCGCTGTGCGAAATCAGGTTGGACGTGGTCCCAATCCCGGTAAAACCAGCCGTGCCGGCTCCGAAGTTTCTAATGTAATTTCAACATCTATTCCATCGGAGAATGCCACCCAGTTTTCTACAGCGCAGTGGATGCAGGGAAACGGACCACCAGCGGGACCTGTCCGCAATATCTTTGCTATGTCTGACAGGACCGTCTATGCCATTATACAAACCGGGATATACAGATTAACGGCAGATGCGACTGCATGGACACGCCTTGACGCGGGTATCCCGATTGGCGAATCTTTGATGCCGATGGCAGCGCATAGTGGTAGGCTTTATATTGTTGCTGCGGATGAGATATTTGCTTCGGACAACAGGGGAGAGACGTGGATAACACTGGGGCCCCGACCCAAGGGAGATGCTGTTGAACTTGTCATTACAGATGCCGAAGAAGCATCCAGTTCACAGGTGTCTATTGCGATGTATCTCGCCCTTAGAGATAGTGGGATTTTCCGATCCACAGATGGTGGTGCGCAATGGACCCCTCTGAACGACGGGTTGACAGGCGAAAAAATTTCCGCAGTAGCTGCTGTTAGGAACACAGTGTTTGCTGCTACAGAGAACGGTCTCTACCGTCTTGATTCAGACATCTGGGGGAAATTGCCATTGGATACATCAGGAGTCGTCTGTTCCCTGGCAGTCTCAGGGCATAATGTTTATGCTGGAATAGGGCACAAGTTTTTGGTGAGATTAACGCCAAGTGAAATGGACGAAGTCATGCGGGATAATAGGTGGCATTTTGCCAAAATTTTCCATTCAACTGACTTGGGCGCGTCGTGGACTGAAATATGGCATGAAAATCAATATCTTCCTACAGGCCCACCGGCGGGTATAACGGTTTTAGCGACTGGTAAGACGCTCTTGGCATTGGGTCTCGTGCAATCTCGTTCAATAGATGGTGGACAAACTTGGACCGAACTTGGAAGCGACCTAAATTTTCGGCGGAGAAGCCGCCTTCCAGCTGTGATAGTAAACGAGAAAACGTGTTATAAAGCCAACCTATTCAGTATTCATCGGACGACTGATGGGGGTGCGTCATGGCATCTATTTATGAATGGGATGACGGGAACACTTATCACCGATGTGGTGGCGTTTGGCAATAGATTATACGCCCATAATGGCTATGAAGTTTATCAATCAACGGATGCGGGCGTGTCCTGGAAAATAGTTCCGACTGATAGACAAAAAGCTGGATTCAGTCCCTTCACTACCAGTGTGACTGTTGATTTGAAACTGATAGTTGTTGGCAACATTCTTTATTATCTTTTCAGTGGAGGCCCTACAGGCGCCAATGTCGGAATTTTCCGTTTATCTACCGATGGCGATAGGTTCACTCCCGTTCAAGGTGTCCCCATTTTTGACCGTTATAAACTTGCCGATGAAAAATATAAGTCAAAAGAGCGAGACTATCGTCATGTATCTCGTCTGAGAACTGAGACTGCTGCGGCGAGTCGTAATGTGTTTTATATAGAATACATAGGAGAGCTTTTCAAATGGAAACTTGGTGATCCAGAGTGGACAAGCACTGGATTAATAGAGGATAATCATTCTGACACATCCGTCCAGGTATTCACATTGGCTGTTTCAGGAGAGACCGTCTACGCTGGCAAATGGGATGGTAAATTGTTTCAATCGCTGGATGAAGGGAAGAGTTGGAGAGATGTCACACCAACCTTGCCGATCCGCTTACTCACTTCAAAGATATAGTCTTTGGAGGATCATCGGTTTACGTTGCAACAGATAATGGTGTCGTGGCTTCGCAAACTGGGGAAAACTGGCGCGTGCTTACGGATGGAATTGGGACACGCGTCGTCATAGACAAATTTGCCGTGGATGGCACAACAGTTTATGGTGCAGGCAATGCTGGCAGTTATCGTTTGAATACGCGGATGCAGTGGGAGCAGATTTCTTCAGAAGTGCCGAATGCAATAATCAGTGATCTCGTCATTGCTAACGATAAACTCTATAGTGCTACCGATCTGATCAGTGGTGTTAAAGAGGAGGGACTGTTTTACATTTCGCTTGAAGAAAATGAAAAGAAATAGCTGCAGACATCTTCTTGAT
>VXXH01000118.1 GCA_009835515.1 Candidatus Poribacteria bacterium | reverse complement strand
ATAGTAACGGTGCTGCTAACTACAACAGGCTTAATTTTTACGTCGTACACCACAACAGAAACAATTTCTCATAGATTTAGATAGGAGAAACACATGCCAAATGCAACAACACTTTATTTTCCAGAAGTAGGTCCCCAATGGGAAGACTGGGTCCAAGTTATTAACGTGGGGACAGAAGAAACCCCAGTGAATATAATAGCGCGACACGCCCAGAACGGGCAACCGACATGGTCAGATCAGAAAGAGATAGCCCCTTTTGAATGCTGGACCCCGAACGTTGAGGCGATTAAACAGAACTCTTCGATGCAGTTTTCCGCGGATCAACCGATTGTCGCGGAACGGCACATGCACAAGGATCCGAACATCCTTGATTTCGTTGGTGCTGCGGAGGAGTACGAGACGGTGGGGTTACGCTTATTTTTTCCAGAATTGGTTCCTGGCGCACATGACTGGTTCCGTTTTCTCAACGTCGGCGAAGCGGACGCCTTGGTCAACATAATCGTCCGGAACAGACGCGGTCATATTATCAGGCAACACCATCACAGAATCAGACCGCAGTGCTGTTGGGACATCAATGAAGGTATAATGGGGAATGTTGCTGGCACGCTTGAGGTTCAAAGCACACAGCCGATTGTCGGTGAACGGCATCTTCACTATCAGGGTGGAAAGACGTGTGTCGGGCAATATGGTCAGGTGATTTCGGATGCACCGCGCACGCTCTATTTTCCTGAGACTGGACCGGCGTGGCGCGACTGGGCGATTATCGTCAATGTCGGTAAAGAAACCGGTGAGGTTACACTGATTGCACATGAAGATGGAACCGGCAAACCTGTAAATACGATGCAGCGCGAATTAGATCCTTTTGAATGCTGGATGCCGAAGATGGAAGATATAAAAATCAAATCTTCCGTGTTAATACGCTCCGATCAACCGATTGTTGCGGAACGGCACATGCACAGCGGGACGGCTATCGTTGACCTACCGGGTGCATCGGAGGAAGGCGGACATGTCGGGATTCGGTTATTTTTCCCAGAGGTTGCAAGCGGTGCGAGAGATTGGTTCCGTTTCCTTAACGTCGGAGAGAATGATGCCCTTGTAAACATCATTGTTCGTAACAAAAAAGGAGATACCCGCAGGCAAATACATCGGCGGATTAAACCGTTCTGTTGTGCCGATGTAGATGAAGGCGCGATGGGGAATGTGCGCGGTTCGGTTGAGGCACAAAGTTCACAACCCATTGTCGGTGAACGACACCTCCACTACCAGAGCGGACATAAAGGTGCTGTTGTTGGGGAATATGGCGTTGTAATCGGAGAATAAAAAATGGCATGGATCCAGACCGTAGATGAGGCTGATGCGACCGGCATTGTGAAAGTGGAATACGATGCTGCTATCGCGCGTGCCGGGGAGCTTTACAATATCGTTAAACTCTTTAGTGCGCGACCGAAAAGTATGGTCGCTTTCGTTGAACTCTATAAAGTGGTAATGCACGATGAGGATTGCCCGCTGAGTCGGATGCAGCGCGAAATGATTGCGACTGTTGTCTCAAAGGTCAACGAATGCGACTACTGAATTATTGCACATGCAGATGAATTGCGGGCACAATTCACGGACACACAAATTGGGCGGATAATCACAGATTTCCAGACAGCGGATATTGACGAAACCACGAAAGCGATCTTGGAGTTTGCCGTTAAGGTGACAAAAGCAGCACCCACTGTCACACCGGCGGACTTAGACCATCTCCGCAGTTATGGACTCACTGACGAGGCACTCTTTGCTATTGTGGAGATTGTCGGTTTTTTTAGTTACATCAATCGGATAGCGGATGCCTTCGGCGTTGAATTAGATGATTTTCTGGAACTCAGGAGGGATTTTAATGAATCTAACGGATAAAATTGCGATTGTGACAGGGGCAGGACAAGGCATCGGTAAAGCGATTGCGCTGAGACTCGCGCATGCAGGTGCCAGTGTGGCTATCATGGATTTAAACATGGCGGCGGCTGAAGCGGTGGCACAGGAAATTGAAGGTATTGGACGCAAAGCATTGCCCGTTCAAGCAGACGTGTCGCAGTCCGCGGATGTCAACGCTGCAGTCGAAGAGGTGATTTCAACCTTCGGTCGCGTTGATATTCTCGTTAACAACGCCGGGATAGCGGGACGGACGCTGCCGTTGACGGATTTGGAAGATGCGGATTGGGATGCCGTGATCGGTGTGAATCTCACGGGTGTGTTTCTGTGTTGTAAAGCGGTGATTGCGCCGATGATCGCGCAGGATTACGGCAGGATTGTGAATATCGCTTCAATTGCTGGCAAAGAGGGGAATCCGACGCTTATCCCGTATTCGGTATCTAAGGCAGGGGTCATCTGTCTGACGAAGGCACTCGCGAAAGAGGTGACCGACTATAACATCCGTGTGAATGCTGTATCGCCTGCGGTGATTCAGACCCCGATTTTGGAAGGTATGGCACAAGCAACGATTGACTATATGGTGGGCAAGATTCCGTTGGGGCGCGTAGGGAAACCGGAGGAGGTCGCGGCTGTCGTGAATTTCTTAGCGTCAGATGAAGCAAGTTTTGTGACGGGACAGTGTTACGATGTCAGCGGCGGAAGAGCAACCTATTAAGTAACGAGTTGTCAGTTAAAGGAGTCATCGGTTGTCAGTCGTCAGTTGTCAGTTAAGAGGTTTCTGATAGTCCATCACCTCTTTGTAACCGTTGTTACTGATTTGGGTAACAACCGTAACAAAAAGACGTTAGCGAATCCAAACCCAGACTGACAACCGATAACTGAAAACCAATAACTATTATTCCGCGATGCAGTAGAGATGCTGCGCGCCACGGAGGTATAATTCTGAACCTACAATTGCAGGTGATGCATTGAAACTATCGTTGAGTTTGTTTGCTGCCAAGACCTTGAATTCGGAACCGTACTCGATAACGTTGACTGTGCCACCCCTTCCAGCGATGTAGACGCGATCCCCTGCGCCAACAATTGAGGCATAAACACCAGAAACCCCCTGCAACCGATCAGGTCCGTAGTAGGC
>VXXH01000476.1 GCA_009835515.1 Candidatus Poribacteria bacterium | reverse complement strand
GAATTTATACCAAATCTGATTGACTATTTTTCGTTATGCCCGGTGCGGTTCGGAATGCAGATCGCATGAATCAACGGCATGAAGGTTCCCTATGGGCATTCCCCGGGGTGTGTACACCGCAAAACCGTACCTACCAGGTCTGGGTGGACTTTAATAATTTTAAACTGCAGAATGGAATATGTCAAGAAATTCTACTGCTCCGTTTTCGTTTTCTGCTAAAAAAGATCGGTTTTCAATAGGTGGGCGATTTTGATGAATACTATCCGCTCGGTATCTCCCTCTACATCTCGGTTGTCGTTATAGACAATAAAGAAATTGCTTTCGGGCCGATACTCATACGCGAAAAGAGCGAAGACTCTACGTTCTTTTTTTAACGTGAATTCCGCACTCGTTCGGGCATACATCCGCTGGGCAAATTGATAATTCACAATGAAACGGCGCGTCCATTCCGAAAGGTGCCACTGCGTCGCCTCTGGTTCTCTTTCGTGGAGTCTTTGTAGAATAAACTCAAAACTGAGTTTGGCAGTGGGACGAATCGTGATTTCTGGGCGGATAAAGAAGGTATCTTTATTGTCGCGAACACCGAAGCTGCCGGTATTTCGGATTTGGACGTATTTGGGTGGAAACCATCCAGCGAAGAATCGAACTGTTCTGTCCGTAAAGGGTTGATTGTCATCGTTAACGTGATAGTACCACTCTGGTCCGAGGAGAACGAAAAAATTACTCACACCGAGGAGTCCACTAAAACGTGCCCTGTGGTTTGTGAGTTCACCTGCATGGTTCGCAAGCCGTTCATATTCAGCCTCACCGCGGAGCCTTTCGAGCGCACCTTTGTATTGCTTGTTATAGCGGCTCCTAATAACAAGACCGCGTCTGTCTACGCGCGGCACGAAACCCGTTTCGGGGTTAAAGTGTTCCCCAATGTCTGCATAAACCGCATCTAACGAGAATACATTTGTGCGACGCGCGAGTTGGACAAAAATTAGATCATCCACAGTACGCTCTGCCATCTTGAGTCCGCCTGCTTTCCATTCCGTTGCGTATTCGAGATTGAGATTCAGGTCTGCTGGCAGTTGGACGCGTGCATCTACGCCACCGGCGCGGTCATAAGTGCTGCCGCGTTGTTTATTGACACCTAAAAATCCAACAGACGACGTTTTTCCAATCTCGCGTTGCAAACGAAAAACGGAGTAGTTGTAGTTAGTGAGTGGCAATTCACCTTCTTCTATCTCTTTATCTGGGTTCTCTGGGCCCGCAACCGCCCCCATAAAGGCGAGGTTGTACTTACTGAACTTTCCGATGATCTTCCCGCCACCGATTAAATCTTCAACCCGTCGGCTATAGAACAGATCCATCGGCATTTGAAAAAGTTCGTTTCCTTCAAGGAAAAACGGACGCTTCTCAGGAAAACGGAGCGGGATGTCGCTGAGATTCACAAGGTCGGGGTCCGCCTCGATTTGTGCGAAATCAGGGTTTAACGTCAGGTCGATTGTGAAATCTTTGATCGGATACCGGAGATCGAGTCCCGCGTCGGGTTTCAGAGCGGTTGTCGTTTCACCATCTCCTGATTGCAGTATTTGTGGCTTTAGTGTGCCATACGGCTTGAATTTCACTGGTCGTTTGGTAACCAAGTCTGCGATTTGAAGGTTCGTTAGATGCCCGAATTTTGAGACAGCGTACTGTCGCTCTCCCAAATCCGCCCATGTCTGTTCCTCGGCAGGTGCTTCATCATTTCGCCAAAAGTTAATGCCCCAAGTTGCAGTTTCGCTGGCTTTTGAAAATCGGAGTTCCGCAAATGGAATAGCGAATTCGGCTGTCCATCTGTCTGTCCCTTTTGCTGCCTGACCTTGCCAATCGCAATCCCATGAGATGGCGGTGCCAATCATCGACGAACCGGTCCGCCTGTTCGCGCCTTCGTTAATCAAGCGTCGATCAGTTTGTGTGCCGAGTGCATTTAAAGCGAATGCATAGCAATTTCTACCGTCAAGGAAGGTATCGATTAAAACTTCAACATGGTCATCGGAGAAAAAGAAAGAGTCGCGTCGGGTCTGATTCGCTGCGAGGTTGTCCATATCGGTCTTGAAGCATTCAAACGCCACATAGAGTTTATTCGCGTCGTAAGCAAGGTAGATAGTCGTTGGCTGTGTTGCTGGCTCGCCGCGCTGGGGTTCAAATTGAATGAGGTCCCCGGCTTTCGCACTATTTTGCCAGCATGCGTCATCCAATTTTCCATCAATTTTCGGTGGGGTTTCCGTTCGGATAGCCTTAATCTCTCGGTGTGCAGAAGTTTCAGCGGGTTCGTGATCTGTGTTTGCCGGAAATGCCTTACTCGTCAACAAACAGAGCATGAGATAGACGACTAACGTAAAGAGATATGAGTTTCCAAGTCGTGCTTTAATTGTTCGCATTAGTTTATGTGTTCAGTCCCCCTTTTAGTGTCAATCTGTTTGCGATTTTAGCGCAGATTTGTTTTTCTGTCAATAGAAAAGGGTGGACAACAAAGATATTCAGTTGTTAGTTGTCGGTGGTCAGCAGTCAGTAGACACGGTTTATGATCAATGGCTGAACGACTCTGGCAGAATCATTCAGTTATCGGTTTTCCGTCGTTTTTGTCGAAGAAGTCGCGATTCGGAGAGTGCTTCTACAGTGAGGGGTTTTACGCGAAAGATCGAAATTATGGGACAATTGAATGGTTCTGATGACTCTGACATAGAATATTGACATTCTCCAAAATCTGTGATAAACTTCCATTTATTTGAACGACTATCACAGTAAATTCTACAGCGAAGGAGACCATAAATGGCTAAAATTAAGGTGCTGATTGCGAGTGGGATCAGCCAAGAGGTTGCGGATATGCTGCAAGATGCCCCACCGGAGATGGAAATAAATTTTTTGCCGGAAGGTGAATCTCTCAGCGATCACCTTTCAGATGTCGAAATCCTTTACGGAACGGTGCCAGAGGCGGCACTCCCTTCTGCGAAATCCCTTCAGTGGGTGATGCAGCCTTTCGTAGGTGTGGAAGGCTCAATGTATCCTGCCTTTAAGGAG
>VXXH01000859.1 GCA_009835515.1 Candidatus Poribacteria bacterium | reverse complement strand
GTATACTCATATTTTTTTTAAGTTATCGGCTGTCAGCAGTCGGTTGTCAGTTATCGGTTATCAGTTTTCATAGTTTTCAGTTATCAGTACGGATTACTGCGTAATCCTTTCAGTCGTCAGTTAATGCTTTGTAGTCCTGTAGGTTGGGTTGAAGGGGGACCTACTAAAAATCGCACACGGCACAATGTTTTCTGGGAAGCAGAGAACCCTGAAATCACCAAAAACCGAGTGAAACCCAACGCATTATGATACCAACACCGTTTCGGATGTTGGGTTTCGCTACACCTATCTACCTGAATGGTTCATTGAAGAACGGAACGTCGTGTATAGCGAAAAGGTGCCTGTAGCTTTACCACTCAACCCAACCTACGTCATGATAACTGATGACTAATTTAATATGCGCGAGAAAAGACTGCGATCTCCGCTGCAGATTTACCGCAGACGATACACTCACCATCTCCACCGGGTTGTTCCATCGGGATACATCGGATAGTTGCTTGCGTCTCCTCACTAACCTGATCTTCACATGCTGCGTCACCGCACCAGCGTGCGCGCGCGAATCCATTTTCAATGACTTCTTTGAACGCGTCGTAAGTGTCGGGTTCAAAGGTGTTTGCATCCCGAAATTCTGTTGCCCGTTTCAGCATATCTGCTTGAATTGTGTCGAGCATCTGTGTTACCGTTTCCGCAGCGTTGTCAATCGGGACGAACGTTTTACCTTCTTTGCCCGGTATATCACGCCGTGCGAGAACGATCTGCTGGTTGCTCAGGTCACGGGGACCTATCTCAATACGCAGCGGCACACCTTTGAGTTCCCATTCGTTAAATCGCCATCCGGGTGAATAGTCGAACCTATCGTCAACGTGATAACGGACACCGGCCAAGGTCTCACAAATACCGTCAACGGCTTGCATGACTGTCTGCTTATCATCCTCTCTATTTTTCGGAACGATTGGCACAATAACGAGCTGCGTGGGGGCAAGTCTCGGCGGTAGGACTAATCCTTGATCGTCCCCATGCGCCATGATAATTGCACCGATCATCCGCGTGCTGACTCCCCAACTGGTTGTCCAGCAGTGTTGCTGTTCCTGATTTGCATCGAGATATTGAATCTCAAAGGCTTTTGCGAAGTTCTGTCCGAGATCGTGCGATGTACCGGCTTGGAGGGCGCGTTTATCACCCATCATCGCCTCAATGGTATAAGAGGTAAGCGCACCGGGAAACTTTTCGCTTTCGCTCTTACGACCCGGGATAACAGGTATCGCGGCTTCGTTGACCGCAAAATCGGCGTAGATATCCAGAATGCGGAGCGTTTCCTCTTCTGCTTCCGCGTGTGTCGCGTGTGCAGTATGCCCTTCCTGCCAGTAGAATTCCATTGTTCTCAGGAAAAGACGAGTGCGCGGTTCCCATCGAACGACGTTTGCCCACTGATTGATAAGCACAGGGAGGTCGCGGTAAGACTGAATCCATTGGCTATACATATAACCGATAATGGTTTCAGATGTCGGACGCACCGCAAGCGGCTCCTCCAACTTTTTCCCGCCACCGTGTGTAACAATAGCGAGTTCCGGTTTGAAACCCTCGACGTGTTCTGCCTCTTTCTCAATAAAACTCATCGGAATAAGGAGCGGAAAAGCGGCGTTTTGGTGTCCTGTCTCCTTGAAACGGGTATCCAACTGTTCCTTGACGTTCTCCCAGAGTGCGTAACCGTAAGGACGCACGACCATACAGCCGCGCACAGGCGCGTAATCTGCCATCTCTGCTTGACGGATGACTTGGGTATACCATTTTGCGTAGTCTTCACTACGCGGAACGATTTTATCAAACATCTCTTTTCCTCTGTGGTCTGAATTAATTATCTGTTAAAGCGACGATACCGGGGAGTGGCTTGCCTTCTAAAAACTCTAATGAGGCACCGCCCCCCGTTGAGATATGCGTCATCCGATCTGCGACCCCGGCTTGTTGTATCGCTGCGACACAATCACCACCACCGATGATACTCACCGATTCCGAATCGGCAATCTGTTTCGCCACCGCGATCGTGCCTTGTGCAAACTTCTCGAATTCATAGACACCTAAGGGACCGTTCCATACCACTGTTTTTGCGAGCGCGATCTGCTCACCAAAAGCGGATACGGTTTCAGGTCCGATATCTAACCCTTGCCATCCCTCGGGGATAGACCTTTTGTCAATAACCTGAGATTCGGTCTCCGGGTCAAAATTTCGTCCGACAACGTGGTCTACTGGTAATAAAACGGTGTCTGAGAAATCTTCCCTTTCAACCAAGGATTTGGCAACGTCAAGTTTCTCAGTTTCGACAAGCGAGTTGCCGATACTAAGCCCCATCGCTGATAGGAAGGTGTACGCCATACCACCCCCGATGAGGAGTTTATCCACCTGTTCAAGAAGCGTTTCAATCAACGTAATTTTGTCGGATATCTTCGCACCACCGAGAATAGCGACATAAGGACGTGCAGGGTTTTCGAGGCTCGTGCTGAGATAATAGATTTCGCGTGCCATCAAGAGCCCGGCGACACACGGATTGAGATAGTGGGTTACCCCCTCGGTTGAAGCATGTGCGCGGTGTGCTGTGCCGAAGGCATCGTTGACATAGACTTCCGCGACAGAAGCGAGTTGCCGAGCAAATGCGGCATCATTCTCAGTTTCTTCAGCGTAAAAGCGGACGTTCTCAAGGAGCAAGACCTCACCGTTGCGCAAAGCGTCTACTGCACTTTGCACCGATTCGCCGATGCAATCGTTGACATGGGCGACGCGTGTACCGAGTTTTCTACTCAGGGCTACAGCGATCGGTTCTGTCGAGAGGGCTTTTCTATCGGATGTTGAACCGATCTCCGGCCTGCCCAAATGTGTCACCAAGATGATTTTGGCATCAGCGTTGATGAGTGATAAAAGTGTCGGCAGCGCTGCTGTAATGCGGGTCTCGTCTGTAATCTTCCCTTCCTGCATCGGAACGTTGAAGTCTACCCGTACGAGAACACGTTTTCCAGTAACGTCTATATCCTTTAATTCAAGTTTTTCCATATTTTTT
>VXXH01000018.1 GCA_009835515.1 Candidatus Poribacteria bacterium | reverse complement strand
GTTTGAGACTCGCGGTCCCGTCTATCCTGAAGATAACTACGTCGTCGCACGCAAAGATGAACTTGCAGATTTTGTCAAGCGGATAGAAAGAGGCAGATATATCGTCCTCTTTGCGCCGCGCCAGACGGGCAAAACTTCCTTATTCCGAAACGCGATTGATGTCCTTGAAAACCAAGAAAGTGCCTATTTCCCAATACAGCTTAATTTTGAGGGATATGTGGACAGTGCCGCGACTACCTTTTACACTTCTCTCTGTGAAGAGATATGTAAGCAAATTAGAGAGGTCTTCCAAAACCGCCAAAAGGATCTACCTGATAGAGTTAACCGTTTTTTAGACAGTTCAGAGATCACCGAACACATTTCAATGCGAAGATTTTTTGAAGACCTTGGAAGCCTTCTGGAAGCGCAGCGGTTTGTTATGATTATTGACGAGTTCGATGGTATCCCACGAGACGCGATCCGGGGGTTTTTGCATTCGCTTCGCCATATTTACCTCTCTGGACGGGAGCGATGCCCACACAGTATCGGTATTGTTGGGGTTAAAAGCATTACACAACTCAACTACGACCACTCCATTTCACCGTTTAATATACAAGACGAATTTAAGTTGCCCAATTTCACGCCTGAACAGGTGAAAGAGCTGCTTTCGCAATATACAGATGAGGTCGGGCAGCCTTTCACACCGGAAACGATTGCAGCGATTCATAAACAGACTGCTGGACAACCTGTGCTTGTCAATCGTTTTGCGCAAATTCTTACCGAGGAATTAGACATCCCGAAAAGCGAACCGATTACAATGGAACATTTTTTAGAAGCACATGTGCAGCTCCTTCGCGGCCGAAGTACAAACATTGAACATCTTGTAACGAATATCCGTAGGGACCGACGATTTGAGGCACTTCTCATGAAAATCGCTTCTTATGATGAAGGCGTGGACTTCAACTTGGACAGTGACATTATCAACGAACTTGCTACTTATGGTGTTATTGCTGAAGGTGCTGACGGTATGTGTGAAATTATCAACCCGATTTACCAGTACCGTATTATTCGGGTATTCAAACCAATAGTAAATGGATTGGAGCAGGAATATTTACCAGAAGACAATCGCACAGAATTTGAGGATTATCTCACACCGGATGGACAGATTCAGATGGCAGCACTCCTTGATAACTTCAATGACTTTATTGCACGTGTAGGCTTCAAAATTCTACAGGTCCCAGATACGCCGCAGGAATATGTCGGCCAACATCTCCTTTTTGCTTATCTTGAGCAGTTTGTCCAGAACGTGGGCGGGACGATGTATCTTGAGGTGCCAACAGGGCGCGGTAGAATGGATATCCTGATTCTCCACAGAAACCAAAAATACATCGTTGAAACAAAAATCTGGGGTGGAGATCGCCATTACCAAACAGGCAAAGCACAACTCGCCGCGTACGTTAAATTGGAGGGAGCTGAGGAGGGATACTATGTTGTGCTTGACCATCGTAACACGCCGGAACCGCGCGTGGAGACAGAAACACTGGACGGATTGACAATTCGGGGGTACGTGATTCCAGTGATACAAGAGCGTCCGTCAGGTTGATTCGGTTTCGGTTCCAGTCCCTTTGAAAAACTTGCAATTTTGCCGCAAGTGTGGTATAATTTTCTAACGGAATTAACCCAGAACACGATGATCAGACATACCATAAATACCAAAGGAATCCTACTGAAGAACCACACCAAAGATATGAACATCCACGAATACCAAGCCAAACAAATTTTAGAATCCTACGGTGTTAATACGCTACCCGGTACAGTTGCCGAAACATCAGAAGAAGCGGAAGCCGTTGCACAGGGACTTAACTGTAATAGATATGTTGTCAAGGCACAGATCCATGCGGGTGGACGCGGGAAAGGCGGCGGCATCAAAGTCGCAAACTCACCGACAGAAGTCAGACAGCACGCTGAAACACTCCTCGGCATGCAGCTCGTAACACCGCAGACCGGTCCCGAAGGAAAACGCGTGCGTAAAGTGATGATCGCCACAGCTGTAGAAATAGAGAAAGAGTACTACCTCGCTATCTTGCTGGACCGCGAGACTTCCCAACTGACTTTAATTGGTAGTGAAGAGGGTGGTGTCAACATTGAGGAGGTCGCAGCGCAAACCCCCGAAAAAATTATTAGAACACACATTGACCCCGCTTTCGGGTTAACCGAATTTCAAGCGCGAGCGTTCGCATACAAACTGATTACCGATACAAGTTACCGTCCGATTATTCCAAATGCCACAAAACTCATTTTATCGCTTTACAATGCCTTTACCGGATGCGACTGTTCACTGGTAGAGATTAACCCGTTGGCAATCGTAACAACAGATAATGAATTAGACATCGTTGCCCTTGATTCTAAGGTAAACCTCGACGACAATTCGCTCTGGCGGCATCCTGATATTGCTGAGATGCGTGATCCACACGAGGAAGATCCGAGTGAATTGGAAGCGAGCGAATCGGGTTTGAGCTATATCCGTCTTGACGGCGACATCGGCTGTATGGTGAACGGTGCGGGGTTAGCGATGGCAACGATGGACATTATCAAGCAGAACGGTGGCGAACCCGCAAATTTTCTTGATGTTGGCGGTGGCGCAACCGTGGAGGCAGTCGCGCACGCCTTCCGTCTTATCCTCGCAGATGAAAATGTGAAGGCTGTTCTCGTCAACATCTTTGGCGGTATCATGAAATGCGACACCATCGCGAACGGCATCGTTGAAGCCGCGAAACAGGTTGAACTTAACGTTCCGCTTGTTGTCCGTTTAGAAGGGACAAATGTAGAGCTTGGAAAGCAAATTATTGCGGAATCCGACCTGAATGTTCAACAGGCAGAAGGACTCTCTGAGGCTGCACAACTCGCGGTAACGGCAGCGAATTCTGGATAAAAATAACGCAACTGGCGACCGAATCGTTTAAACGGACAGGAAACCGGTTTCGGACGGGTAAAGCGTCTTCAGTTTTCAATTATCAGTAGGCGGTGGCAACGGTTTACGTCCTTGCGAGCGCACTATCTGTTATTGACAGTCACTGAC
>VXXH01000060.1 GCA_009835515.1 Candidatus Poribacteria bacterium | reverse complement strand
ATCCAAGACCTCGTCGCCGTCGCTGCAGCAATCGGAGAAGTCGCAGCGGCACCTACTGCCCTGCGGCAACCAAGCGCATCGCACCTAACGCCGGAAGAAGTGCAGCACTGGCTCACACAAGCACAACAAGCAGATCTCACTGATGCAACTTCCCTAAGAGGTATCCGTTTCCTGGCGCAGCTGCTCGCAGCTTTCACACCGAAAGAGACAGCGTTGTTAGCAAACTATCCGAACCCGTTCAACCCGGAGACATGGATACCGTATCAGTTAGCAACCCCTGCGGATGTGACGCTAACGATCTACGACATCCAAGGGCGCGTCGTGCGGGATTTGGATTTAGGGCATCAGCGTGCAGGGATGTATCAGAGCAAAAGCCGTGCGGCGTATTGGGACGGTAGGAATGCAGTCGGTGAACCCGTCGCAAGCGGCGTGTATTTCTATACATTGTCCACGGAGTCCACACGCGACCCCGTTACAGCAGGCGACTTTAATGCGACGCGGAAGATGCTCATCCGCAAATAGTATCATAAAACCTTATGATAGCTGGAAGGAGACCGATGTTTATTGGAAACCTTCCAGCAATCGTTTCTCAATGGGTTGCGTTGAGACTATAAAATTTCGGCTCATGTCAAGAGCAAGTGCTTTTTACCTGAGCGAATGCCAACAGCACCATAGGTGTCAATTTAGGGGTTTTCCATGCTATTCGCGTCCTATTGAGTCTGAACTGTGATTTCTGTGATTTTTCTGATTTTTGTGATAAGAACTCTAATGAAAAATAAGATGCTGATTGTGGGGTTGAAGTTTCTACAAAGGTGGCGTTCCAAGGGAACGGATTCGTTGTCAGGCCTGGGTTTTCAGTATTCAGTTTCGTGTGATGGGTTCTCTTATCATAGGAATCATAGCAATCAGAGAAATCACAGTTCAGAAAGCAAAAGTGTAAAGCGTTAGGAAACCGCCCGTATCGGTCTGGGTCGCGAGGTTGTTTTTGGGGCTGAGATGGCTATTTTTCTTAAATTGACACCTATGGAGCGAATGCCAACAACACCTATAGGTCAGACGCGTCAATTTTGTTGTAGATGTCGGTGCCTATAGCGACTAATTTTTCTCGAATTTCGTCCCAGTCGTCTTGGTCCTTTCTGCCTTTGTCAAGCACAGGAAATTGTACTTTTGTTTCTCTGGGTGAATCCCTATACGCATAAGTGTATTCCGATTTGGGAAATAAGGTCATGATTTTCTCTCTACGTTCCGATCCGTTCGCTCCGTGGAAGTATATTTGGACATAGCATCGTTGGTTGGTGAGATAGAGGCATACGCCGATGTTACGGATGGTCTTGGTTATCCAACCTTCGTTGCTAATAGGTACCGGTTTTCCGGTAAATAATCCGCCGAATTTACCGTCGCGAATGGGCTGCCAGAATTCACTCTGTTTAACTTCAGATTTCTTTCCGCTGTCTTCCTCAGCAAGTTCACTATTTGATTCACCTGCTGCGCTCCGAGATCGGATTTCCCTAACCTGTTCCTCAGTTACTTTAGCGTTGGCACGTGCCGGTTTGGTCTCTGCATCTTCACCATCCACTGTATTGTCATCTTCAACCGCATCTGTGGATGGCTCAGACTGCGCTTCCGAAACTTCAACCTTCGATTTATTATCATTTTCAACTGCATCTGTAGATGGCTCAGACTGTGCCTCGGAATCCTCAATAGCGTCTTGAAAAACACGCACCTCATAGACACTACTTGCCTCTAATATGTTTTCATTATCTACATTCAGTTCTTTTAGTAGTGCCTCCCAAATTTGTTCAATAGACTGCTCAAACTGGAAAGCTTGGAAATCCGCTGCTCCACTTTTTAACTGCTCGCCTCTACGATAGATCTCGGATGCATCTAACTTCTTCCCGGCGGGCGGTAAAAGTTTTATACCTTCATCATTGCGTTCAAGCAACTGTAACTCCTCAAAAATAGCAAGACCTGTTTCAATACCGGGTTTTGCTATATCCAATTCGTTATAGACGCTCCCCAGTCTAATGTAACCACCGTTTGCTCCGGCGAGTTTCCTCAATTCGGGGTACAATTTCTCCAATATTTTTCTATCTGGGTACTTTTGCGCTAACCCTTCAATATCTTGCCCGCTATTGTAGATGAGATGCAGATAAACATGTTTTTCGGATGCAAAAGCAGGTTCACATTGCCTGAAGAATTCATCTAAACCCGGGACAAGATGGCAAAAAACA
The DNA here is from genome assembly GCA_009835515.1 of Candidatus Poribacteria bacterium. GTDB lineage: Bacteria > Poribacteria > WGA-4E > WGA-4E > WGA-3G > WGA-3G. The sequence goes on along the minus strand of VXXH01000060.1, from coordinate 834 downwards.
AAGTGCTCAATGCAGTGCGATGATGTCAATGTGGTAAGTGTAGTATCTGAAACAACAGCAATTAATTCCCCATTCCCAAGTTTTTCTAAAATCTCCGTCTCTTCCGCTTCAGAGGTTTGCTCACCACGCTTTTCGATAAGGTCTGCCTTCTCTGGAACAACACGTTCTAATAACAGATCAGCCATCTCCTCACTTTGGACATAGATGACAGCGGGTTGTTTTTGTTCTATCAGATCTAAAAGGTAATTTTTCTTGTCTACACCGCGTCGGTCAAGTATTCGGATAGTAGAATCCGTTTCAATAGGTGGATATACGCTTTGAAACACTTCTTGAACTTCCGGCTCTCCGATTGCAACCACCGTGAATAGGTTTTGCACGGCTCCGAGACGCACCGCACTGTCCTTTTCCGCCGCTTGGACAGCTGCAAGTTGATTTAATGCAGTAGCAAGGTGTTCTTCGGTCTCCTTGCGTTCTGCATGAGTTCTCTTTAGTTCTTTCAATGTCGTTTCAAGACGGTTTTTATGGTCAACTTGTGCTGCTTCGGATTCTTTTAGACGTTGTTTCTTGCCAGCAATATCCTTCTTATATTTATCGTTCTGTGTTTTCGCTGTCTTCAGTTGCCTATCTAATTTTTTACGTTGGTTCTCTTTCTCATCTACCTGTTTTGAAAGTGCTGCGCTTTTTTCTCCGTACTCGCTTTTCTCTGACTCCGCAGTTGCCAAAAGTTGCTCTGCTTCTGCAAGCGATCTTTTATATTCAACATTGTCTTCCTCTGCTTTTTCGAGACGTTCCGCAGTGTCATCAGAAAAAAGCTCATCCCGGATAGCCTCAACC
>VXXH01000297.1 GCA_009835515.1 Candidatus Poribacteria bacterium | reverse complement strand
ATGAAGTATGATATTCCATGCCGGGGTAGGCAGGGAATTGTTGTGGAAACTGAATTACCCGCCAACCATCTCGCATCGCTTCCATCACCGAGTTATACGGCGGTGCCTCGCTATCGCCTGTCGTATGGCGTTTCTCACCAGTACCATCGTACATTGCCCAAGCGACAACGCTACTATTTAGGTCAGGTGTGTGCAGATGCAGCACCAGAAGTTTTTGTCTTAATTCAGACATGTTGAAAGTTAGCCTTCCTTGGAACACGCTCTGTAAACGCGCGTATGAGACCTACCCACCTTAGACGTTATTGCGTCTTAATTCGACTCCAAGTCGTCACCAGTTTTCCACTGGGTTGTACGTCTAACGCGACAGACATCCCATCTTCCATTAGTTCGTTGAGTTCCTTCTCGCTGAGGGCTCTGTCATAGAGAACCACCTCGTCAATAGTGCCTGTCATCCAGTAGTTACCGATGTCGCAGCCACCAATAAAAAGAAAATTATCGTGGTTATCCGGTTTCGTCCCAGGTGCGACTTGGGCATCAACGGCTCCATCCAGATAGAGTTTGAAATCTGAGCCATCGTAAGTGCCAGCGACGTGATGCCAGTCACCATCCGTCACAACGGTTTTGGCATCAAAGGATTTCCATCCGGAGTTTGTTGTGAAAGAGTAATGGACAACGCCACTATTAATATGGCCGAAGAGTCCGTAGTTTCTACCTGTCGGGCCGCGGTGCTCTTTAGAGGCGATAATTTGCCATGCGCCGGAGACTTTCGGGATATTCACCCATGCAGCAATTGTGAACTCCTCCAAATCAAGCGCATTATCATCATCAACCGTCACCATATCTTGCCCGCCGAATTCCATCGCACCATCAAATTTACCATCAACCCACTTCGGTTTACCCTTCGCGATTTTCCCATCCAATCCGTTATCGGAGGAATCCGTAACGGCTTCTCCTTTGCCTTCATCGAACAACCACGCACCAACGAGACCGTCCGTATCCAGTGCTACGACCTGCGTTGCTATGAGATGTATTAACGCAAAAAGACTCAGGATTAAAAATGTTAGTACTCTATACATCAGAAACTCCCCGTTTTAAACTGACCTTGATGCTGAAGTTCAAGGCTATCGTTTAGACGACTGTTTCGGGCGGGATCGTCGCGTCTTTTGGAACGATCACAATACCATCCCGAATGTAGTAGTCTTCACCATCGTAGTTGTCAATTCCGTCTCGGTTTACAAGTACTGAATTATCACCGATACGCACATTTTTGTCAATAATTGCATTCTGAATCAGGCAATTGCGTCCAATACCGACATTAGGAATACCTGATCTTTCATGCTCCACTCGCGACATATCTGACTCATAGTAGTCTGCTCCCATAAGTATAGACTGGTAAATTCGACTGCCGCCGGAGATGATACTTCGGATGCCGACAATCGTTCTATCGAGTTCAGAATCATCAATAATAGAACCCTCAGCGAGAATCGATGAACGGACACTACTGCTGTTGACTTTAGTGCTTGGTAGGTGCCGACGGTTGGTATAGATCGGTGCCTGTTCATCGTAGAAGTTGAACGCCGGTGTGGCATCCGTGAGTGCTATATTTGCCGAATAGAAAGCGTGGATCGTACCAATATCCTCCCAATAGCCATCAAAAAAATAGGCTGAAACCGTACGCGCCTGAATACTCTGGGGAATAATATCCTTACCGAAGTCTACATTTGATTCATCTTGAAGCACCTCTTGTAAAACCTCACGATTAAAAATATAGATCCCCATTGAAGCGATGTATTCCCTTCCTTGTGGTTCAATGCCCCGTGATGTAAATACCTCAGGCTCGACGCGTAACCGCTGAAGTTCATCCTCTGTTTGCGGTTTTTCAACGAAATCAACGATACGTCCATTCGCATCTGCTTGGAGAATGCCGAGTCCGCTCGTAACCTCTTTCTCCACAGGAATAACAGAGACTGTAATGTCGGCATTGGATTCAGTGTGAACAGCCAACATTTTTTGATAATCCATCCGATAGAGATGGTCACCGGCAAGGATGAGGACATGGTCGTCTTTGAAGCGAGGGTTGAGAATATAAGGTTCATTGTGCTTGATGGCATCCGCTGTTCCTTGATACCACTCTTCGCCCATCAGCGTCTGTTGCGCTGCGAGAATTTGGACGAATCCGCGGCGATAGGTATCAAAGCGGTACGTTTGTGCAATATGTCGATTCAAGGAGACAGAGTTGAACTGCGTCAAAACATAGATTTTTTCCAGGCCTGAATGTAGGCAATTGCTAATCGGTATATCCACCAGTCGAAATTTGCCTGCAATCGGGACACTCGGTTTCGCTCGATCCCGTGTCAATGGAAATAGCCGTGTGCCGCGACCGCCGCCAAGAATAACCGCAATAACGTTCCCGTTACTCATTACTATAAACTCCCTTTAGTGGACAGTACACCCGTGATATTTTCATCAAGGCGTGTTGCAATATACAACGCCTTCGCAACCGCCTTAAAGATGGCTTCAATGATGTGGTGTTGATTCGTGCCGTACGGGACGTTGACGTGTAAGGTTGTACCGCTGTGGTTCACAAAGCCGTGAAAAAATTCTTCGGCAAGTTCAATATCGAAATCACCGACTTTCCCGTAACTCAGCGGTGTCTCAAAGTGGAGGTAAGGCCGCCCGCAGACATCTAAATCAACTTTGGCGAGGGATTCATACATCGGAACAGTGAAACTGCCGAACCGTTGCATCCCTGCTTTGTCGAGTACTGCTTTTTGGAGGGCTTGTCCAAGGCAGATGCCGACATCCTCAGTCGTATGATGCGCATCTACATGTAAATCACCCTCTGCATCAATCTCAAGGTCAAAGAACCCGTGTTTGGCAAAGAGTTCTAACATGTGATCCAAGAATCCGACACCGGTGTTAATAGTGGATGCCCCTGTTCCGTCGAGGTCAAGATTGAGCCGGATGCGGGTTTCTGCTGTTTCGCGGGCAATTGCTGCTTTTCTTTCCATACCGTTTTTTAACTATGGGCCTTTCTGCTCCGTTTTCTGCCGTTGTCAGAAAACGG
>VXXH01000611.1 GCA_009835515.1 Candidatus Poribacteria bacterium | reverse complement strand
GATTATTAGCCATTGGAAAATCTCCTTATTTTATAAGTTGTCAGTTATCAGTTATCGGTTATCAGTCAAACGGTTTTCGTGTTTAGAACATATCACTACCACTTGGCATACGCCAGGAAAAAATGAGTTGTTACAAACAAAACTCTTAACTGACAACTGATAACTGATGACTGATAACCATTATAGCATATACATAGACTATGCGTTACAAAAAATTAACCGGACTATTTCTGGCAGTTTTTATCCTTTACGCCGGACCACAGCCCACCTTTTCACAAGCAGATGGGATACGTTTCACCGATGTAACAGCCGAACTCGGTATTGAATTTCGTCATACCAATGGCGAAAGTGGCGAAAAATACTTTATTGAACCCATCGGTAGTGGTGCTGCCCTCTTCGATTTTGACAATGATGAAGATTTGGATCTCTACCTCGTCAATGGCAGCGACTTGCTCGGTACAACTTCACCTATGCCGCCAACCAACCGCCTCTATCGCAACGATGGTGACACCTTTAGCGATGTGACTTTTGAAGCCTCTGTCGGTGATACAGGGTACGGGTTGGGGTGTTGTGTCGCTGATTATAACAACGACGGGTTCACCGATCTCTACGTAACAAACTTCGGCGCAAATGTCCTCTATCACAATAATGGCGATGGCACTTTTACAGATGTCACCGAGGCCGCCGGAGTTGATGGAACTCAGTTTAGCAGCGGTTGTGCTTTTGTAGACCTTGATGTAGACGGCTATCTGGATCTTTATGTCGTCAACTATGTTCAATTCGATCCGAAGACAAACCCGGAATGCACTCGGCAAGGGATACGGACGTATTGCACGCCAGAAGCATTGAAAGGTGCTCCGGATATCCTCTATCGGAACAACGGGGACGGCACTTTCACAGATGTGACGGCAGAGGCGGGCATCAGCGGTGCTGACGGAAAAGGGTTGGGTGTTGTCTGCGGTGATATAGATAACGATGGCGATAGTGATATCTTTGTCGCGAACGATACCACCCCGAATTTCCTCTATCGCAACGACAGCGACACTGCTATTAAGATGACGGAGGATGCACTTTTCGCAGGCGTTGCGCTCAGCGAGGAGGGACGTGCATATAGCGGAATGGGTGCGAACCTCGGCGATTTCGACAACGACGGCTATCTCGATATCGTAATCACAAATTTTCAGGATCAGACGAATAGTCTCTATCACAACGCACAGAGCGGCTTTTTCAACGAGGTGAGTTTCGCTAAAGGTATCGGTGAGAGAAGTCTCCGCTATTTGGCGTGGGGTGTCGATTTCGCCGATTTTAACAATGACGGTTGGTTGGATCTGTTCGTTGCCAACGGACACTTGGACGATAATGTCGCGGAGATTGATCCGATTGGCACGTATGCACAACCCAATCAACTTTTTCTCAGCAATGGCGGCATCAATTTTGTGGAATCCGTTGATGTGGCAATAACGGAGCAAAAGGTGAGTCGTGGCACCGCATTCGGTGACATAGATAACGATGGCGATGTGGATATTGTTATCTCTAACCTTAAAGACACGCCGACTATTTTACGAAACGACAGCAACGACGCATCGCAGTGGTTAAGTATCAAGTTAGTCGGTACACATTGTAATCGCGATGCAATCGGGGCACGGGTGACAGTTGTGTCTGAAGACTTGACACAGATCCGTGAGGTCAAAAGCGGTTCTGGGTATATCAGCCAAAACGATCTCCGTTTGCATTTTGGGTTAGGGAACGCAACGCAGGTTGATACGCTAACAGTGCGGTGGCTCTGTGGCAAGGTCCAAACCTTACAAAACGTTGAAACGAATCAGGTGCTTGTTATTTCAGAGAAATAGTATATGCTCCTACGGCACGGCATAATCGTCTGGATTGTCCTTCCGCCAGTTCGGAAGATACCCTTCCGTATGCCCAAAGCCGTAAGACGGTCCAATCTGGTTCACGCTTGACCAGGGCCACGCTTGCCCGCCGATCAAACGGAATTCATCACCTTTACCGCATAGCCAATAGAACATGTGTGCCACGTATCTCGCGATACCGTGTCCGCCGTACTCGGCTGTCTGGAGGTCAAAATCGGGTTCTTGCTGCCAGTCTCGTGTCGGTGGCACTGTCCGCCAGTAGCTATATTTCAACATGTGGCGCAACCCTTCCGCAGAAGATTCCCCACGGCGATGGAGAATGCTCTGCGAATGGATAACGAAAGAACCCGCCGGACCCTCACTTGAAACGCCTTTCTCGGCTATATCTCGACCTGTTGAGCGAATATGCGAACCGGGTAAGAGTTCCGTCGGACCCATTTCCAACGGTGTATCTTGCGGGAAGTAGAAGACCTCAACAAAGTTAATTTCGGGTCCAAAGACGTGATCTGCATCGTGGTGCCACCCCTGCGCAGGCATCGGGCACTCGACGCGATGATTGCTGACCAGTACAGGCAATCCAACATTTTTACCAAGCAGCGAACGCAAGGCACCAGCAAGTTCACGATTCAGCAGTACATGCTCAATGTACCAGTCTTCTAACAGAATAGAACTCGGTTCATGTGTATCCCGCATGCGTTCTAAATCGGTATGCGTCATACCGGGCGGCATAAAACACGGATTTATCGGTAAATCGCCGTTGAGATAATCACACGTCCGCTGGTTAATCTCATCAGGGACAACCCCTTGGAGTTGCAAATAGCCGTCTCGGCAATACTGCAGCACTTGTGTATCGGTGAGCGTCGGTTCACAGTCAAAGTTGCGGTTTATTTCATCGTATTTCATTGTAGGTTCCTTAGGTTCCCTGAGTTAACGTTAGAAACTCCAATTTTCTCTTGATATGAATCCATACTGAATCCTTGCTCGAGGTGCTCGGCAATATTCGGTTCGTCGGGCGGTTCTGGAAAAAAAAAGAGGGCGATGGGACGCTTGTACTTATCTGCTAATTTCTCAAGTTGAATATAAGTTGGCACAGATTCTCCTGCTTCCCAGTCGTTGACGATTGAGGCATCTTTTTTCAAAAACGTGGCAATCGCTTCCACGGCATAACCGGAACGTTCGCGCGCCCATTTGAGGATGTCAGGG
>VXXH01000391.1 GCA_009835515.1 Candidatus Poribacteria bacterium | reverse complement strand
ATAAAATTACGCTTAACCTTACGGATACTTCAGAAGTCTCAGTGACAGGCTACATCGCCCCGATTGAGAACACCGGTTCTAATTTCCATGTGGAATGGGATGCGTTGGCAAATCTGCGGGTCGCCGAACCGGAAAAACAGCAGCCAACATCGGTTTTCCAATCTTTTCTTCCGAACAAACCGGTTTCGGTCGGTGAACTTTGGGCGTTGGATGTTCGCGGCGTACTTGCATTGCTCAAGCAGCTCCATCCAAAGCCTAATCTATTTCTTCACATCAATGCCGGAGATTCGTATGGGTTATGGGCATGCCTGCTTGCTTACAACGATCAATACGCCGACATTGTATTTCGGATCCATGCGGAGTTCAAACTCGAAGATGGGTGGTTTACACCGTCTCAGTTCACAGGGCATCTTGTCATTGACCGCATCAAAGGGAAAGTCGCTTTCTTTGAGATGTCCGTTCCTGAAGGCGTAATAAATTTCGATGTTAACTGGAAACAAGATGAAAACGATTCCCATTTTCATACGACTACCGGTTTCTGCTCGAAAATGGAACTCCGCGCTGGAAATCAAAAGCTTCTGGAGAGCATCAAATTCACAGAAACTATCACCCAAGAGGAAGCCAAACGCGCCCTGATACATAAGTTCTACAAATCGGAACGAATTAACTGGGTGCCACCCGAACAGGTACTGGCGCAGGTACAAGCACAACAGAAACCGATTCATGCCATCTCCATAGATGGACCGTTAGTTGATGAGTCGTGCTGAGCGAGCGGCAAAAGCCTGAGGGCAGGTGTCCTCTCCGATGACAGTATCATCAAATTCGTGAACGAAAATTTCATCAATACTTGGGTATCAAATGTCGAATTAGGACGTACCCCGAATAAGCGAGCCTTCATTGCGGCGAGAATCCAGCAAGGCTTTAAACCATTTGACAAAACGCACCCATTGGCAGAGGCAATCATCACAGGATGGAAACTAAAATCCCCGGCAGACTCTCTGGTGATCTCAACGGATCTTAATGTGCTGGGCAGATTACCCGTCAATGAACGAACTTCGCCATACAACGGACCCAAAGGTTACCTTTTATTTCTCCAAGAAGCCTTGGATGAAAAACGCCCCGGATTGCCTGAACCTGCCCGGGAGCCGTCATCAATGGATTGGAATACGTTCCTTGGAACGGCTGTCGAATCCGGTGCGATTGCAAATGACGATTTAAGCGTTGTGCTCAGCCGTGAGCATCCTAAGAAAGAGGTTCTCAGCGTTTTTCGGGCACCAGGGCACGGACTTCAAGACTATACCGTTGTTGAAATTGATACGACAGCATTTAAAGATGGGGGTATGTTGGTTATTGATATCTCAGTGGGCAGTGCTGAAACTAAAGGCGCGTTTGATCTTTACGATGGCGAGACTGAACTCCCCACAGAAGGGATACCTCACGAAGCACTCACTTCGGCGTGGGAGGTCCCTCCCGGCGAAAAACAGACAATCAAGTATCCGTTTGCGCAAGGAAAAGTTTTTAAGTTGGGGGCTACTGGCAGTTGGTTCCATAAGAAAGGCGAAATTAACGGTTTCCTCGCTGAATTTTCCGTGGAACCCACACCAGAAAAGAGCAACCAAAATTGAGCAGTAAGCAAGACTACTGATTGCTACTTATAGGTGATCTATGGGAAACAATGATGTCGAACTCATCCAACAAAGCCTCGCAGGCGACCAAACTGCTTTCGCTCATTTGGTAAAAAAATACCAAAAGTCTGTCCACGCGCTTGCATGGCGGAAGATAGGGGATTTCCACATCGCTGAGGAGGTTACACAGGACACCTTCCTGCAGGTCTACAAAAAACTGGGGACCCTGAAGGATCCACATCGGTTTGAGGGATGGCTGTATAGAATCGCTTCACGCCAGTGTCACGCCTGGCTTAGAAAGAAACGGATGCAGACGCAATCGTTGGAAGAAACCGACCCCGCGCTCATAGAAAAGATGACGTATTCTCAATATATCGCCGAGGAGCAGGCAAAGGCTGCGACAGAAGCACAGCGCAGTATCGCCCACAAATTGCTTGCACGGCTGCAGGAAAGTGAACGTACTGTTGTTACACTCCACTACTTCGGAGAAATGACGGTTGAAGAGATTAGCCGGTTTTTAGGGGTGTCGGCGAGTACCATTAAAAGTCGGCTCCGTCGCGCCCGGCTCCGTCTTAAAAAAGCCGAACCGATGATCCGAGAAGCACTCGAAGGGTTCCAAATCAGGGCGAATCTCACCGAGAATATCATGCAAGAAATCTCACGTATTGAACCGGTAATCCCTTCTGGGGGTAAACCGTTCATTCCGTGGGCAATCGCTGCTTCAACCCTTGCCCTCGTGGTGTTGGCACTTGGTGTCAGCAATGAGTATCTAACGCGTTTCCAGCAGCCTTACAACTTCGATGCTACGTCGGAGATGACAGTAGAACTCATTGATACACCGATTGTCCTGAATCTCGCATCAAAACCGGATGTGCGCACCCAAATCGGTAAGTCTACTATACCCAATAGAGGCAGTGGGTTCACCCCAAGCACAAATCCATCCGAATACGTGCCAAGATTTCTCACCGCACAGACACAGATCGTTACACTCAACGATGCGGAGCCTTCGCGAGATGTTTTGAGTGTCTTCCGGACACCAGATGCTGAATATCAAGATTACACCGTTGTTGAGATTGATACGACAGCGTTTAAAGAGGGCGGTGTCCTCACTGTTGAACTCTGGATGGGGAGCGCAGAGGCTGCGGGGGCTTTCATCCTGTTTGACAGCGACACCGAACTCGCTACAGACGGGATGCCCAAAGTTATACTGACCGCAGCATCGGGGATCGTCCCCGGTAAATCGGGGCGGCTCACGCACCGTTTTGACAAAGGCGGACGTTTTAAGTTAGGTGCCACCGGTAATGCATTCAGTGGAAAAGGAAAAGTTAACTCCTTTCTCGCAACAATCTCTATAGACTCCGCACCAAGATAACGCTTATCTTTTTAGAAAACCAACCCAGATATCTACGCCTCAGTGTAATCCCATCTATACAACACTAATCTCGTTCGATT
>VXXH01000171.1 GCA_009835515.1 Candidatus Poribacteria bacterium | reverse complement strand
ACTCACCAACAGCGCAACACGTTTAAGAACCTCGGACACCTCCCAACTTCTGAAATAAAAACTTACACCTACAAGGAAGCCTGCGATCTCTCTAAGGATTCCGATGAGAACTATAATTTCTTTTTGTTGCCTGGCATTGATCCTGACCAAGCTTACGCTTTTGAGCAAAAACGCGCCGAAGAACTCGGATTCGGTTATACTGTCTATACCGGTGCGCATCCGTATACCGTTGAGGCACTTGTTAACCCCCTCGTTCGCGGCGATGTACCGGTAGAATTACTCGAAGCCTATATTGAAACCCTCGTAGCAAATCTGCAAGCGGAGGAACCAGATTATTTGACTTTCAGGACTGCCATAACATACTATCTGGCACTCCGTAAAGCGATAGAGATGCCAGCAATGTCTCTTTACAACCAAATGGAAACGGAACGTGCACTGCTTACACTGCTTATCATGTTGGAAGATAATCACCGCATCGATGTGGAGCGTCGCATTGACACCGCATGGCGATTACTCGATCGCGTCAAATTTCACGTGTATAAATCGAAAAGGGACTAATCTCCCTTCACAAGGGGTACGAGTTGTACTGACTGCTGATGGCTGACTGCTGATAACTGACAACCATTCCTCATAGATTATAGAGATACGTTACTTTAACCACAACAACCCGGTTTTCCAACTGTAACTCACGAGTCAAACCTGTTCCAATAGGCGCGTCCCCCCAAGTCTCGTTATAGGCAACGAACAGATGGCTTTTCGGGCTATATTCCCATCCGAATAGAAGGCTTAGCAGATAGTTTTCATGAATTTCCGCAGAGAGCGGACGCTCCCGACTCGCTTGTGCGAACATCCGCAAAAACGATTCACGCGTAAATAGATAAGTCGCACGCAACGAACTGACAAAAAATCTGCCGTCAATAGCACCTTCTAAATCAAGGCTCTGCGCGTAGCTGCTATCTAATTCTATCGAAAAATTACTCAGTGGACGTAAGGTAGATTCAAGGGTGAGGCTCCGCTGTTTGCCCGCCTGTTGTCGTCCAAAGTTAAAATAGTCAGAGAAGTCGATTTCAATACCGATCGCGATCGGATTTGTGGAGTTCGTATCAATCGAAAACCCGTATCCATCTGCTATAAATATTTCAGTCAGTTCTACTTCTCGGCTCCGGTAATAGTATGCGGTAATATCGTCTAAAAGGGTTTCCCTGAAGTCCATTCCGACGTAAGCATTGACATGCCATCTGAACAGATCCTCGTCAAATTCAGGTGAGACGGAGAGTCCTGGGTTCCGTTCTCTCCATTCGCTGAAATATTCTGGCGTATAAAGGCTTTGCGAGAGACGGGTGGTGATGCCAGAGAAAAACTGGCGATTGCCCCAGTATGGAGAATAAGAAGTGCGCATATAGGCACGTTGCCAGCCCCGGTTTCGTTCTTTCCGTAAAAATCCTGTCTGGTTAATCTCAAAGTGCGGCGCGACGCGTTCAAATCCGATACTACTGCTCCAGAGGTAGTTCCGCTGCGCGAAGTCAACCGTGTATGCGGAATTATCTTTATCCGCTCCCGGATGGAAACTACCAGCGTACTGACCTGTGAGATGATACGTTTTACCGAGCGCGAGATTCATATCAATACCGCCGACTCTGCTGTGTGTCCAACTATCGTTAGCGTCTTCCGGTTGCTCTTTGTTTACAAGTAGAATCCCGACATTTGAACGCTTGAGAATATCGCGTTTAATTCGGATGGCGGAAAACCATGCCGTCTCTTTTTCAGATGAAGCGTTCTCAGAGAAACCGAATTCACCCGTTTGGTTTCCTAAAACGCCAATGGAATACTTCCCTACCTTCCCTGTGAGTTTACCGCCCCAAAGGATATTCCCACGACTCCCGATGCGACGGCTGAACATTAAGTCATAAGGCGTTTCAAAAAAACTGTTTCCCTCTACGAAAAACGGGCGTTTCTCTGGAAAACGCGTCGGGAACCGAGTCAAATTAATCTCCAGCTGATCTGCCTCAACTTGTGCGAAATCAGGGTTCACAGTAACGTTCGCCTTCAACGCGCTCGTGAGGCTGTATTGGACATCCAAGCCTGTGCCGAGTTGACGCTCAATATCCACATTAGCAGCACCGGCGGCACCCCCTAAGGCATACGGTGTGATTTCAAAGTTTTTCCCTGTCTCAATCCCCTGAATCCCGACGATATGCCCTAAATCGGACATCCGCGTAACAACACCTGCTTGTGTTAACTGCTTCCACACCGTTACCTCGCTTTTCCGTCGGTTTGCTCGTTCTACATCAAAACCCCAGATTTGTGTCGGTTTGTCGGTGAATCGGAAGTTGGAGAACGGGATTTTAAACTCGGCACTCCATCCCAATTCATCAATACTGCTTTCAACCCACCAAATTCCTTTCCAATTAGAGTCGCGTTGGGTATCCTCATATCGGTAGTTATCACTCTGGACACCGCCGGGGGTCGTTGCGAATTTGTAGCCGGTGCGATGGTCGTGATGTGGATCCAGAAAAAAAGAGATGACATCTGAGGCATAGACATCGCCGCGCCGTGTCATCCGATTGACAATTTTATCGGGTTCGGCATCGTAACATCGGAATGTGACATAGAGGTTATGAACATCGTAAGCAATTCGGAATTCTGTGTCGTCGGTTGCAGAGGCACCGCGTGTGGGCTCAAGTTGAATGAAACCGCTACGGGGTGATGCTTGCTGCCATACCGCATCATCCAGCACACCGTCAATCTGTGGCGGTTCACCTTCAATTCGGTAAGCGTCAACGACGTGTTTGCCTGTCCCCTCGGGGTGCGCAAAGAGAAGCATTGGATACGAAATGGATAGCAGTAGGACAATTGTGAGTCTCAGCATACACATAATTATAGTAGAGATACGCCGTCTTGTCAAATTTTGTCATTTTTCCATTTATGCACCTTTTCTGTTCCAAACTCGTCTCTTTAACAGGAAAAGTATGGCCCCTGACATCTTTTTATAGTAAGCCCATAAATAAGTGGACATCTTTGTAGCATAAACTTTTAGTTTGGGTTTCCAGTGTGAATGCCCGTTAGAGGCACTCACACTGTTTGAGAA
>VXXH01000238.1 GCA_009835515.1 Candidatus Poribacteria bacterium | reverse complement strand
CATTAATTCTCGGTTTTTGTTCGTCAAAGGTGACCTTTACCTGCTCCTTCCCCGCGACGATCGCGGTAATGCCGAGGTTTTGGCTAAATTGCTTTACACTGGCGATTTCAAGCAACATCTCGGCAGGTTCAGGGATTGCGCCATAGCGGTCCTGAAGTTCCGCGCGGAGTTCTCTCACGGCAGCGTCGTCTTTCAAACCTGCAATTTTTTTGTAGATCGAGACCTTTTGACGGCTATCAGGGACATAATCATCGGGCAGATAGGCTTCTATCGGTAGACTCATTCGTGTTTCCAGTGTCTCCTCAACCTTTTCACCTTTTAAAGCCATCACCGCTTCTTCAAGGAGTTTACAATACAGCTCATAACCAACAGTGACGATATGTCCATGTTGCTCGGCACCGAGTATATTTCCGGTACCGCGAATTTCTAAATCACGGAGGGCAATTTTAAACCCCGAGCCGAGGTCAGTGAATTCCTCAATGACGCGAAGCCGTTTTTGCGCCCCTTCAGTAATGGATCGGTCCCGTGGATAGAATAGATACCCATAAGCCTGAGCATGGGCACGTCCGACGCGACCCCGTAACTGATAGAGTTGCGCTAAACCGAGCGCATCCGCCCGATTAATCAAGATTGTGTTAACGTTCGGGATATCCAGTCCTGACTCAATAATCATTGTACAAACCAGTATATCGTGTTTGTGGCGCACAAACTCAAGCATAACGGTTTCTAATTCACGTTCCGGCATCTGCCCGTGTGCGACTGCAATACGGGCATCCGGCACGAGTTCCTGAAGCGTTATGGCAATATTCTGAATATCTTGAACACGGTTGTGGACGAAAAAAACCTGACCGTCACGTGCTAATTCTGTTGTGATCGCTTCTCGAATGACCTCCCTATCGTAGGGCATCACATAGGTCTGAATCGGCAATCGATCTGCTGGCGGCGTATTGATGACACTGAAATCCCGGATACCGACAAGCGACATGTGGAGTGTCCGCGGGATCGGTGTCGCTGTCAGTGTAAGCACATCAATCGTCTCTTTAAATTGTTTGATCTTCTCCTTATGCTTAACACCAAAGCGATGCTCTTCGTCAACGATGAGAAGCCCAAGATTCTGAAATGTTACTGTCTTGGAGAGTAGACTATGTGTCCCAATAACAACATCAACAGTGCCTGCCGCCAATTCCTCCTTAATCTGTTTTATCTCTTTCGGCGTGCGAAACCGGTTTAGCATCTCAATATTGATAGGAAAAGATTGAAACCGTTTCTCAAAAGTATCATAGTGTTGCAGTGCAAGAATCGTTGTTGGCACGAGAATTGCCACCTGCTTTTCTGCCATAACGGCTTTGAAAGCAGCGCGCAAGGCAACCTCTGTCTTTCCATATCCAACGTCTCCACAGACAAGCCTATCCATGGGGCGTTCATCTTCCATATCAGCTTTAACGTCCTCAATCGCTTGGAGTTGGTCATCGGTCTCCTGATAAAGGAAAAGTGCCTCAAATTCGGTCTGCCACGGCACCTCAGCCGGAAAACTGTATCCTTTTCGGGCTTGCCGAAGGGCGTATAAGTTGAGCAATTCATCCGCCATCTGTTCAATCGATTCTTTAACGCGTTCTTTTCGTCGATGCCACGCTGTTCCACCCAGTCGGTCTACGCGAGGTTTATGGGCGTTGTCTTTGCTCCCAACATATTTCTGAACGAGGTCTACTTGGTAGGTAGGCACATAGAGGATATTACCATCACTGTATTTAAGAATTAGGAAATCTTGTGATTTACCATCAATTGCCAACCGGCGTATCCCCTCATAGATAGCAATACCGTGAGAAACGTGGACAACATAGTCACTAACTTTCAGGTCAATCAGGCTAAGAATGGGTGTTCCATCCGTCGGAGGACGGTGTCGAACCGGACGGCGTTGGCGATTTCCGAAGAGTTCGTCCTCGGAGATAACGATGAGATCTAACGCTGCGTTGAGAAACCCTTCACTGATCGCCCCGACGCTGATATCAATATCCGGTGGAAATAAGTCACGCTCAGCTAAAATCTCGGTTACGCGTTTCGACTGCTGCGGTGTTTCACAAAAAAGATGGATCCGTTTCCCCGCGACTGCCCATGTTTTAATCTGATTGATGATCGTTTGGTAATTGCCAGGGGGTAGCGCGAGCGGTTTCATCTCAAAATGCAGTGGTGCCAATTGACTCTCGGTAACTTCACGCGGTGGTGCCAAAGATGATGAAATGACGGGGTACCGCTCTAACTGCGTCTTAAGCACTTCAAAGGCGGCTAAGAGATTATCGGGCGGCACCATGAGACTGGATTCATCCATCTTCTTTTGATACAATTCCTGCGTCCGCTCGTGCATTTGTGAGGCTTCTCGTTGTTGCCACTGGGGTTCTACCAAGCAGACAATTGTATCGTCAGACAGATAGTCCGTAAGCAATTCGGTTTCCGGAACAAGCATCGGTAAAAACGCCTCTATTGCATCATTGAGAGGGCAACCTTGCAGCGGATATTGAGATGTCGCTTTTGTCAAATGCTGCGTTACTTCCCGGACAGCATTTATGAGTTGCGGTGTTGGTTGTGCCTGAATGAGCAAATCCGTTTGGGCGCGCCAATGATCAACGGATATATCATCGGAAAGCACTTCTCGCAGCGGTGTCAAGGTAACCGATTGAATCGATGCCGTTGAGCGTTGCGATATCGGATCGAAAGTGCGAATGGTATCAATTTCATCCCCGAAAAATTCAATTCGGACCGGGGTATCGGTTGTGAGCGGGTAGACATCAAGGATGTCGCCTCTACGTGCAAACTCTCCTTTGACTTCCACAAGTTCAACGCTCTGGTATCCGCCGCGAATAAGCATTGCTGCAACATCATCCGGATCTATCTCGTCATAGAGATTCAGGACACGGCAAGCATCGGCAAAACGCTGTCGCGGCGGAAGTTTGTAAAGCATCGCTTGGCTTGTGGTTACGACGATGCTCCGTTCTTTCTGTAGCAGGCGTTCGAGACACCGCATCCGGTCTGTGACGGTGTTTTTAGGGGGCGCGATCCCGTCAAAAATTTTGCGGTGCCAACTGGGGAAAAAATTAATACCAGACTC
>VXXH01000181.1 GCA_009835515.1 Candidatus Poribacteria bacterium | reverse complement strand
CTATATTTCTCATTCGGTAAAATTTCTACTTCCTCGCCATTTTCACCGATGCTATGAAGAGCAGCACCATGCGTGGTAATGGAAAACTGTCTCAGTTTCTTGTTTGTGTATAACTCCACATTACTCCCATAACGTGTGTGCTTTACAACCGCCTCAAAGGTTAATACCTTATCTATGTACATTTCCGGATCGTTTAATATCTCTGTGAAAGACAGGGTAACATTTGGATCGCTTGTGTCTCGTTTAGATACACCTATCGTTCCACATCCGATTGAAATGAAAGACACGATGACTAATATGTATACGAACGATGTTCTCAACATTGAATTTCCCTCACAAAAACCCGCATCAAGATAACTTATCGTTGACGAAATTTATCCCGTTTTCAAGGTAACTCTCCACGACCCCGATATATCACGCGACACTGGCGAGGTTGTTAGGGGAAATCCGCAGAAATACTCAAGCAAAACACCTCACCAGTAAAAGCATTTTCGTAAGTCCTGATTTTCTTACCCTTCAGACCGGATCTGAATTAACTTGTTAACAGCGTGGATGTAAGCCCGGGCACTCGCCTCAATGATGTCTGTGCTGGCACCGTGTCCGGTGATGATGTGCCCGTTGTCTTGCACTTTTAATGAGACTTCACCGATAGCATCTTCGCCTTCGGTTACGGAACGGATCTGATAGTCAATGAGATTCAGTTGGATGTCAACAACCTGACCAATCGCCTTAAACGCCGCATCAACGGGGCCGTCTCCAGTTGACGCTTTTTCAACCACGCCGTCTTCTGTCCGAATACCGACTGTCGTTGTCGGTGAAATTCTCGTTCCACTGACAACTTGGATATAGTCCAATTCAAAGACAGCAGGGATTGCGCGAATCTCATCGCTCATGATCGCTTCAAGGTCGGCATCCTGCACCGCTTTTTTCTTGTCAGCAACCCTCAGAAATCTTTCATAGACTTTGTCTAACTGTTCAGCATCCACTTCGTAGCCGAGTTCGCTGAGTCGATGCCTGAGCGCGTTGCGTCCGGAACGCGGACTGAGAACGAGTTGACTCTCTTTCCAACCGATCTCTTTCGGATCAATGATTTCAAACGTTACGCGCGATTTAATGATCCCGTCCTGATGGATACCCGAACTGTGTGCGAAGGCGTTCGCGCCAACAATCGCTTTGTTCGGTTGCACGGAAATACCCATCGTTCGGCTCACACGCCGACTGATCGGGACAATCTCCTTCGCGTTAATCTCGGTATAATATTCTTTGAAATAGTCTCGCCGAGTTCGGATTGCCATGACGACCTCTTCAAGTGAGGTGTTCCCCGCGCGTTCTCCGAGTCCGTTGATTGTGCATTCTACCTGACGCGCGCCTTGCTCAATCGCGATCAGACTGTTCGCCACCGCCAATCCGAGATCGTTATGGCAGTGGACGCTAATAATGGCATCGTCAACGTTCGGGACATTTGCCATGATGCCTTTAATCAGGTCGCCAAATTCCGTTGGGACTGTCCACCCGACGGTTTCCGGGATATTGACGACGGTCGCGCCTGCGGCGATAGTTGCTTCAACGACCTCATAAAGGAACGCCAGTTCTGTCCGTCCCGCGTCCATCGGTGAAAATTCTACGTTTGCATCTGGGTGTCCTTCGCAGAGGCTCTTTGCATAAGCGACAGCATCCGTTGCCATCCGGAGTGTATCTTCGGGGGTTGTCCGTGTGATACGTCCCATGTGGATAGGTGATGTACCGACGAACGTGTGGATACGGGCGCGCGGTGCGTCCTCAATTGCTTTCCATGCAGCAGTAATGTCTTTCTCTACAACGCGAGAGAGCGCGCAAATCTCCGGCCCTTCAACCTCGTTTGCTATCCGTTTGACAGCCTCGAAATCGCCCGGTGAAGAGATGGGGAATCCGGCTTCGATGACGTCAACATTTAATTTCGCGAGGTGCTTGGCAATTTCGAGTTTTTCCTGGATACCAAGAGCAGCACCGGGGGTCTGCTCGGCATCACGGAGCGTTGTATCAAAAATGTAGACTTTCTGCTGGTTGGTTTCAAAATCGTCCAAGGCTCTTTCCTCCAATATTAGTTATCAGTTGTCAGTACGGTTTTTCTGCGAAAAACCTTTCAGTTGTCAGTTAAGACTCTCAATGCGAGGCACTCTTATCTTAACTGATAACTGATAACCGATAACTGACAACTACTTCTTACATTTCACGACCGACGGCGATCGCAATGGGTTTCAGTTCCCGCATGAGCGTCTCAAATTGATCTGGGAACAACGATTGTGCTCCATCTCCTGTCATTGAATGATCAGGATCATGATGTACCTCAAGTAACAGTCCATCGGCGCCTGCAGCCACAGATGCCTTCGTCATATCACACACCAAACTCCGAATACCGGTGCCGTGGCTTGGGTCAACGACAATTGGAAGGTGGCTTAATTCGTGAACGACGGGGACCGCGTTCAGGTCAAGTGTGTTACGTGTATGGGTTTCAAATGTACGAATGCCACGTTCGCATAGGATGACATCTGGGTTTCCTTCTGCGAGAATATATTCGGCAGCAAGCAGCCATTCTTCGATTGTCGCGGACATCCCGCGCTTGAGGATTACCGGTTTCTGCGCGCGGCCGACTTCACGTAACAGGTAAAAATTTGTCATGTTCCGAGTGCCGAGTTGGAACATATCCGTGTATTCCCCGACGAGTTCCACCTCGTGTGGTGTCATAACTTCAGTGACGATACCGAGTCCCGTTTCGTCTTTTGCCGCTTGTAGCATCTTCAGAGCACTTTCACCGTAGCCTTGGAAACTATAAGGCCCCGTTCTCGGCTTAAACGCCCCGCCTCTGATGAAACTCGCGCCCGCTTTTTGAACCAACCGAGCAATGGTCACAATTTGTTCTGTGCTCTCTACTGCACAGGGACCCGCGATAACAGGCAACTGCTTTCCACCAATCTTTGTGCCATTCACTGCAATAACTGTCGGTTCTTCCCGAAATTCGCGGCTCGCCAACTTGAACGGTGCCGTAATCGGCATTGTTCGCTCAACACCGGACATTGACTCTATCGGAATATCACCAAGCAATGTTTTATCTCCTATGACACCGA
>VXXH01000214.1 GCA_009835515.1 Candidatus Poribacteria bacterium | reverse complement strand
CTCTGACGCGTTCCAGTGGATGCAGAGGCACCCGAACTGTTTAACATTAACTAATCCTGCTCCTTGTGTATTTTTTCTCTACGCCCAACCGATCCTACGGACAGGCATTGAAGTCGCCGTTTAAATTTCTTTCATAATTAAGGATACCGATAAATTGTTGCAAGAAAATGACAATATTATGATTTTTTTGGTGCTTTTCAGATTTTTTTCTGATCGCTAACTGCTGACGGCTGATGGCTAATTCCCACTACAAATTGTAGCTTATCCCAAATGAGAACGATCTACCGAGCCTGTACCCAAGGTAGGTCGCTTCTCCTATCTTGTAATGAACGTAGGGGTCAAGCAGGTTTTTCGCTGAAATGCTGAATCTGAAATGATTTGCAACCGTCCGACTGAAACTTGCATCCAATTGTCCACGGGGTTGCTCGTAAACATCTGGGGCTCCGTGATTCCCTACCTCGGAGAGCCTACGTCCAAAGATATTATACGCAACCGCACTTGAAATACCCCAGTCCGGATCTTCAAAACCGACCGAAATGTTGACAATGTACGGACACTGGCCCTGTAGGGGACGCTCCGAAGAAGTCTGGATGCCGATATCCTCCGGTAAAACCACATGTGAGGAGATCAGCGCAGCGTTAGTATTAACCGAAAACTTGCGTAAGGCATCTGTGAGAACGCCTAAATTCTGACGTGCTTCTAACTCCAAGCCGTAATTGTGTGCACTTTCAGCGTTTTCATAAGTGATGCGGACCTCTGCTTGTGGTTGCACAATCTGCTCAATCGGTTTTTGGAATTGCTTGTAAAACGCACTTACCGCCAAAATGCCGCCTATCTGTGGAAAAATTTCCCAGCGAAAATCGAAATTGTTGATCCGGGTCCGCTCCAAATCGGGATTGCCAAGAATCGTTCTACCACCCACAAAATCTGTGAACTCAAAAGGGGCGAGTTCACGGAAATCAGGACGTGTAATTGTTCGAGATGCCGCGAGGCGCAAATTCATCCGCGCTGTTAGGCGATACGTTACATTCAACCCCGGCAGCCAATCGAGAGTTTCCAGACTCGCTATAAGCGGTCTTACTGAGGCAGCGAATGGATCGTAGGTGGTTACCTTTTGATCAGAAGATTCCAATCGGACCCCGCTCATCACCTGCCATTTGGCGGAAAGCGGCAAATCAAGCATCAGGTAACCCGAATAAATATTGTGATCTGCCAAGTAGTTATCGGTAGAACGCGTCGATTCCCGCAACTCAAAAACACGAGGGGCTATGTTTCGCGTTTGGAAAAGGACTTCGGGTGGATCGGATAGATTGACGGTAGCGTCCACTTGGTCGGAAGGCAAGAATCTAAACCGGCGTACATCGAATGTTCTTGCTCTATCTCGGAGCAAACCCCCAAATTTGAAGAGTCCTTCCGTGCCTATCCGAACTTTCCAATCGGCGCGGGCGTTGTATTCATCGTCCTCGAGACCAAAGAAAAATCGGCTTCCGCTTTGCGTGACATCACGGAATACGAATGTGCCATCACCTCTGTCTTCGTAGATGTTCTCGCGCGTGTCGGGCTCATCGCGCGCCGCACGGGAATAGGTAAGCCGCCACTCCATAGAGACATCCGGTGGTTCGGGAGGTTCTAACTCAGATGCACCCAAATTGAAATCATGCGTGCCTGCCAACTGCCCGGAGAACAGTTGACGTTCAACGTATCGGAGGCGGGCACTTCGCATATCTGTGTTTCTGTCGGCATTGAAGCCTTTCCATGTTCGGATTTCATCTTCAGCGGTGTGTGTGAAAAGTGACCGTAGATTGATTTGGTGTTGCGGTGAGAAGCGGAGACTCGTGTTTAGGACGGTACCCCATTCTACTTCGTTACCACTGCGTTCAACGTCGTACGAGGTTACTGGTGAAAGGGTCTCATTCAGACCGATGCGGAAGGCGTTGCGAACCTGCGTGCCGTAACTGTGGCTGTTGCCGTAGGAGATGACACCCAAGTAACCGAACTCTTTACCGAAAACGGTATTGCTATTCCCAAGGCTGAATTTATAACCTTGATTGACCGGCAGAGGTTGCCGTTCTGGCGACCAGACATTCTCAAACGATTGTCCAAACGCCTGAATCTCTTCAGGCGTAAACCCAGCAGGTGTAAAACGTCCACGCTCCCGAATAGGCACATCCGCTGCCGCTTCTCGAATGATGCTCGGTAACTCACGCGAACCGTCGTCAAACCCCAAAAAGTCAAAATCTCCACCCGGATAAGTCAAGCCCTCTTCCCCGGTTGTTTGTGTGTTGAAACCCGTTGACATGGATAAGGACATCGTCAACTCTTCCGGGAAGTCTTTGGTAAAAACTTGGACGGAACCCCCAGCGAAACCACCCGGTTGGTCAGGCGAGAAGGTCTTTACTGTCTGTAGACTCGCGAGGAGGCTTGCAGGGAAAATATCCATAGGCACAACCCGTCTGTTTGGCTCAGGACTCGGAATTTCGACATTATTGAGAAGTGTGTTACTGTAACGTTCTCCCAATCCACGCACAAATACATAACGTCCACCCACAATGCTGATACCCGTCACCCGTTTAATAGCCTCACTCGCAGACGAGGCAGGGAGGCGGCTCATCTCTTCCGTACTGATACTGTCTTCAATTCGGGAACTGCGCATCCGTTGTTCAAGCAATCCACGCTCACTCGACTGGCTTAACTGAACCGGCATCTTAATCGCATCCAGTTTCACCACTTGTGCCACCAATGGTACGCGAAGCGGTTCCGCGCGCGCACCTGCTTTTACTTGAAAATCGGTGATAACATAGGTGTTATAGAACGACGCGCTTGCATGGATTTTATAAGTACCGATCGGTAATTCCAGCGAAAACGAACCTGTTTCGTCAGTCTTCACACGGATCTGGGTATCAGGAACCCGAATTGTTACATCTGGCAGCGGTGCCTCGGTATCGCTATCTACAACAATACCTGTTATTTTCATGCGCTGTTGCATCTCGTGGTTATCAGCACTGACATTGCACACAGCAAGCCCCGTACCGATTATCATGAGCAACAGGTATCCGATACGAAGGAGTCCACCAAACGGTGGCACTTGCAAATCCATATTAAGA
>VXXH01000661.1 GCA_009835515.1 Candidatus Poribacteria bacterium | reverse complement strand
GGGCGATGTATATGGAAGTCCCAACCGGGCGCGGCAGGATGGATCTGATCATTCTTCACAACCAGAGAAAATATGTCGTTGAAACAAAGATATGGCGAAGCGAAAGAGGTTATGCCGAAGGGAAGCAGCAACTCGCGGCATATCTGGCGACAGAAGGCATAACAGAGGGCTACTACGTGGTGTTCGATCACCGTGAGACACCAGAACAGCGAGCAGAGACAGAGGCAATAGACGGATTGACGATTCGGAGTTACGTCATTCCTGTGGTGCAAGAACGCCCTTCAACAAGATTAAAGTCGATAGTGAATTAGAGGAGCGGAAAATCGCTTACACCTTTTTCTTGATTCTCCTTCCTAACTGTTGTATCATCTTAGGTACTGGTTACGGAGATATTTGTCGGTTTTTCCAATACAAATAGGACTTACGCAAAGCGCAATAAATTGCGCTACTACGAACCATACGCCTTTTGAGAAACACCCGTGTTTCCAAAAAAGTATATCTGTTTGTCGTAAGGTGATTTATCGCCTGTCTACGTAAGTTCTAACAAATAAAGCAACGGAGAGGCTAATGGATATGTTAGCTGAAAGATTAGACAGAAAATCACGCGAATAGGAACCGAATATCGCGGCGGCAGATCAAAGATTTGTTTCCCAATGCAAAACAGAAAAATAACGAGGAGAGCCTAAAGATGAAACCAGAGCAAGTGATAAACCAAGACCCTGAGATTCACGGCGGGATCCCCGTGTTTACGGGCACCCGTGTTCCCGTAAAGGCACTCATTGATCATCTAAAAGCCGGAGAGAGTCTGGATTATTTTCTGCAAGGATTCCCTTCTGTTTCCCGGGAGCAAGCAATCGCTTTTTTAGAATTCGCATTGACCCAAACAATCGGCTCAGACCTGCAATAAGGTGGGTTCTGAACTCCACTAAACAACGGTTTCCCCTACGAATTATCAGCCTCAATCCGCACGGCGCAGAATTTCAACTCTGGTTGCTTAGATACGGGATCGAAAGCAGAATTCGTCACGTAATTCGCATTCGTTTCTGCGTGGAAGAGGTCGCCCCAATGGAACGGCGTGAAGAGCAAGCCTCGACGAATCGCTTCCGTGACGCGTGCCTTCGCATAACACCGTCCACGTCGCCCAACAAGATAGACCCACTCACCGTCTTCAACATCGTTTTCTATAGCATCATCAGGATGGATTTCCACGAATGGCTCAGGATCCTTACGTACCAGCTGCGGTACTTTGCCCGTACGGGTGCGGGTATGCCACTGGCTCTCAATCCGTCCGGTTGTCAATCCGAGCGGGAACTCCTCGTTTACATTTTCATCGGGTGGCTGATAAACCGGCGTTTTGAATTGTGCCTTCCCAGAATCGGTGAAAAACTTCGTGCGGACGTATCGGCGCGCCGTACCCGGATGCCGTGGGTGCGGACAGGGCCAGCGCAATGATGTCTTCGCGAGCCGTTCATTCGTCATTCCCATCTGATCGCACGGTGTGCCTGCAGTCAGCACCCGATATTCATCCCATACCTCCTCAGCCGTATAGAAATCAAAATTCCGCTTGTATCCCATCGCTCTCGCGACCTGCATGAATATCCACCAATCCGGTTTCGCTTCACCGGGTGGTGTTAGGAACTGATCGCTGCGGACGACGAGCCGTTCGCTGTTTGTCATTGTACCCCGTTTTTCGCCCCACTGCGCGGCGGGGAGCAGCACGTCCGCATACTCGGCAGTCTCTGTCGGGTAATAGCAATCCTGCACGATGACCAAGTCCGCCCGACGCAAGCCTTCTTGCGAAACCTTTGTATCGGGCATACTGACTGCCGGATTCGTGCAGGCGATCCAGAGTGCGCGAACCTTACCCTCAGCCGCCGCCTCAAACATCGGTACTGCCGTCAACCCCGGATTCGGATCAATGCTACCCGGTGGCACACGCCACGCGCCTTCCAAATAAGCACGGTGCATATCATTGGTGACGACACGATAGCCGGGGAGTTGATGTGACAAATAACCGACCTCTCTGCCACCCATCGCATTCGGTTGTCCTGTCAATGAAAACGGACCCGCGCCCCTTTTGCCAACCTCACCCAACTGTAGATGCAAGTTGATGAGGGCGACATTTTTGTCAACGCCGCTTGTGCTCTGATTGGTGCCTTGGCAGTAGAAACTGAGTAACCGACTCGGTTTAGAGAGGTATTCAACGATCTCATCAATACGTGCGGGGTGAATATCGCAGGTAGCGAGAAGTGCGTTTTCGTCTAAACTCTTGAGATGGTTCTCATAAGCACTGAAATTTTCAGTACTTCTGCGGATGAAACGGCTACTGACTCGTCCGACGGCAAGGAGACGTTTGGCGATGAGTTGAAGGAAAGCAACGTCGCTCCCGGGTGCGAGCGGCACATGGATATCTGAGAAATCGGCTGTCTTCGTGCGGCGCGGATCTACGGCGATAATCCGTGTATTTGGCTCAACTGCCCGCCGTTTCCGAATCATCTGGAAGAGCACGGGATGATTCACCGCCATGTTCGCACCGATAATCAGGAAAACATCGGCGTGCTGAATATCGTCATAGCAGGTAGGGGGTCCATCTGAACCGAACGCCTGCATATAACCGACCACCGCGGACGACATACAGAGCCGACTATTTGTGTCTACGTTATTCGTGCGGAGAAACCCTTTGAACAATTTGTTGAACACATAGGAAGTCTCTGTATCCAACTGTCCAGAGCCATAGAGCGCAATAGAATCCTTGCCGTGCTCCAATCGGATTTCGTGAAGCCGATTTGCTGTGAAAGCGACAGCTTCGTCCCACGAAACCTGGCGCGGGGGTTCACCGCGGCGATCCCGAATCATGGGATACGCGAGTCTACCGTCATGGTTTTGAAAGACCTGTTTCAGATGCGCGCCTTTCGGGCAGAGCATTCCATAATTAGGAGCGACAGCATCGTCCGCTGAGATTCTCGTAATTTTATTATCTTGGACGGTTGCTTGGATGACGCAACCGACCCCACAATAGGGGCATACCGCTTTTCCTGTCGAATTTTTCACTGGTTTCTCCATTGTCAAGATCTTATACTATTTAGTTCCGGTGCGGTTAGAATGC
>VXXH01000594.1 GCA_009835515.1 Candidatus Poribacteria bacterium | reverse complement strand
GTGCTGATATTCAGAACATATTAAATTTTCAGAACGATTATCCTACTGCTAAACCAATCACGCTTGGACAAAATTATCGTTCAACACAAAAGATAGTTGAAGCATCTCGTGCTTTAGTGGAATTTAATCCAGAGCGTCGCGAGAAAGACCTATTCACAAAGAACTTTAAAGGCAAAAAAGTAAAACATCTTCATTGTGAGAATGCTGATGTAGAGGCTAATACTATCGCTGATTTTATCAGCCGTGCTATTCAAGAGGGGCAGAACCCCAGCGACTTTGCAGTATTATACAGAAAAAAGGCGCAAGCTCATACTCTTGAAGAAGCTTTTAGGAACCGGACCCCGAAAATTCGGTATTACAATCTTGATAAGAAAGGTAACCTTTTGTCAAAGCAACCTAAATGTACTGTTTCTCTCATGACAATTCACAAATCGAAAGGTTTGGAATTCCCTAATGTGTTTGTTTCAGGAGTATGCTCCGGGTTGTTACCTCTCTACAAGTCTAAGAAAGATTGGGATGAAGAGCTTCGGTTACTATACGTGGCGATGACACGAGCGGAGAATTGGTTATGTCTTTCGTCTTATGAACCACATGGACGGTCCGAATTTCTATCATATATCCCGTCGAGTCTGCTTAAAACTATAAAGACGCGTGACAATATCCGTATCCCACCAAAGCCAGAGGAAATGGAACGAGCAGTTACTAAAGAATCATCTGACTATATTGAACCGCTGCCTGAAAAACTACTCGGGGCTGGTATGACTGTGATTGGCATTGATCCTGGAAACGTTGATGCTCGGGAAACAAATGTAGGTTGGTCAGTTACGCAAAAAACCTCTGATGGATATTCTGTTTTGGACTACAATACCGAGCATCCCAGCGGAAAAAAGGAAGATAAACTCAAAAAGATTGAACGTAAAATCAACTCTTTAGTAGCAGATTTTCCGCCTGACGCGATTGCAGTTGAGAAAATTGAAGTTGCAATAGGAGAAGTTGAAGATACAATAGAGAAAGCAAAAGCGAAGTGGTTCCATTATGTTGCAAGTTGTGTAGCAACCATAAGAAATATCGCAGATCGACACGGAATTGAATGTCGCCTCTACACAGCCCAAGATGTTAAATATGCTGCCACGGGCAATAGAAGTGCTAACAAAGAACAGGTCAAGGCGGGAGTTAAAAAGCGGTGCACTTTCCGGATATTTCAGAATATTGCTAATGTAGATGACCATTCTGCTGATGCCATTGCGGCGAGTCTCTGTTATCTTCGGAGTCATCTCAACTCTTCTCGCTTTGAAGGAAATAAACGAAAAGAAGAACGCTGGAATAAAGGTTGTGCTTACTTAGACAAAAGTCAATATGATGCGGCGGTTTCTGAATTCCGGGAAGCGATAAACATAGATCCTATTTATCCGGATGCCCACTGTGGACTGGGACGAGCGTACTTTGCACAGGGCGATTTAGAGACAGCGGAAAAATCAGCAAGAGAAGCACGAAGGCTTGACTCTAACTGTCAAAAGGCAGATGCGCTTTTGAAGGCTATTAAACACGCCTATTACAATCGCGGTCGTAACCACTTGGAAAATAGGCAATATGATGAAGCGATTGCCGCATTTGAGGAAACTATAAACAAATACCCAAGCTTCATAGAAGCATATTGTGGTCTTGCTCGGGCTTACCTTGAGCAGGATAAACTCATAGAGGCGGAAAAAGTAATCAAAAACGCTTTAAAGCTTGAAGATAATAACGCCTCTGCGCTTCAAGTTTTGGAAGATATAAAGCAAAAATACTATGAGCGTGGGATGAGTTCCCTTCAGCAAGGGGGTTTAGTACCAGCTGAAAAACAAGCAAGAGAGGCCTTAAGGCTTGGTCATCAACTGGCACACCATCTTTTGGAGACTATTAAACAAGCATATTACAATCGCGGTTACGATCATTTGGACAATCGACGATATGATGAAGCGATTGCCGCATTTGAGGAAACTATAAACAAATACCCAAGTTTCACAGAAGCATATTGTGGTCTCGGTTGGGTTTATCTAGGAAAAAACAACTTGGCAATGGCAGGGAGATCGGTTAGGTCAGCCTACGAACTTGATCCCAATTCCCAACCTGTACTGCAGTTGATGGAGGCTATAAAAGGAAGGCATTGTGAACTCGGGAGAGATTATCTTAATCAAGGGAACTTGTCAGCAGCAGAAGAATCAGCTAGCCATGCATTAAGACTTGATCCTGACTATCAACCGGTGCTTGAGCTTTTAGAGGATATTAGACAAGCATATTACAAACTTGGTCTTAACCTCTTGAACGAGCTCCAATATGATGCAGCGATTGCGGCATTTGAAGAAACTGTAAATAGGTATCCAAAGTTTACAGAAGCACACTGTGAACTTGGTTGGGCTTACCTCAGAAAAGGAAATTTGGCAGCAGCAGAAAGCTCTGCTAACGAAGCACTAAGACTTGTTCCTAATTATCAATCCGCACTTAAACTTCGAGAGACTATAGCACAAAAGCATTATGAACTCGGGAGAAACTATATTATTCAAGATAACTTGTCAGCAGCAGAAATATCAGCTAAGAAAGCATTAAGACTTTTTCCTGATTATCAACCACCACACCTCCTTTTGGAGAATATAAAGCAAAAATATTACAATCAAGGTTATGATCATTTAGACAATCAGCGATATGACGAGGCAATTGAGGCATTTACGAAAACTATAAATAAATATCCAAACTTTGCTCCAGCACACTGTGGGCTTGCGCAGGCTTATCTTAAACAAGGCGATGACTTGACAGCAGCAGAAAGCTCTGCTAACGAAGCACTAAGACTTGTTCCTAATTATCAACTACCCTGCGCCGTTTTGGAGGGTGTGAAACGAGAACGTTACAACCGAGCCATTGCCTATATAGAAGTTGGCGAGTATGTCAGGGCTATAGAACTTTTGCTCAAAATAGTGAGTGTTGATCCAACTAATAAAAAAGTGTGTACTGATCTTGCAGATGTTTATTGTTTGATGGGCGATGATGCCAAGGCTGCAAGTTGGTATCAGAAGGTTATTGATATCGATCCGAATGATAAAATCGCCTACATTGAACTTGGCAATGCCAATTAT
>VXXH01000251.1 GCA_009835515.1 Candidatus Poribacteria bacterium | reverse complement strand
CTAATCAATTGCTCCTTCGGATTATCCTGTCATCTACAAATCCTGGTGATGTTGTCCTCGACCCGTTCGCAGGCTCCGGGACGATGCTCGTCGTCGCGGAACAATTAGAACGACACGCAATAGGAATTGAACTTGACGCACATAATGTCGCGCTCATTCAAAACAGACTTGCCGAACAAAGAAAGTCAGATGATGTTTCTCACTTTTTCAAGGATTACGCCTGTACCCCAGACTTGGAAACTATTTGGGGTAAAACTGCACTAACGAGACAGGCCACCTCCTCCGAGCTATCTGTCTCGAAACAGACAACACTTTTTGAATCAAAACAGTAGATGACTTACTCAATTTATCACTTCTTTGTTGACTTGTGCCGGAAAAAAGAGAAACTGCTCTCAGTCAATAAACTTGAGAGTTTTCCATTTGATGAACGCATGCTTTCCTGCGTCAACAAAGGGCGATTTCCCGATTTAGCCATTAAACTCAATCACACCAATTCGCAGTTTACTGGTGGCGAATTGATTGAACTCAAGGATAGCAAAGCCTATTCGGTTGCCTCCTTTAATTCAACGATTCCGACAGGCGAAAAGGATGTTAAGAAATTAACGGCGGGACAGGAAAACGTTATCTGAACACAGATGGAAGAAGCAGGGAACGATATACTTTCCTTACCTATTCGCCAGGTTTTCTATCTGATTCGTGGTAGAAAACAGCTAAATGTGAAAGTTTGCTTGACTCACGGAAAGTTTTTTGAGACTGTACCTGTTTCAACGCTGATTTCAAAGGCTTTTGGCCAAGCCTTAGAAGAGCGGCTAAACGAACTTGGAGAGTCTTTGTCGTCATCCCTGAAACAGAAGTTGTTAGATCTATTCAGTGAGCAAGAAACCTTCAGTAGAACGAGAAACATAGACGATGCCTCAGTACGGCTACGCTTCCGTATTATGACCGAAGTTAAAGCTGGCGCGAACATTTTGAACCCAAATCAGTATCAACAAATCCGAGATGATACATTGAACTTGGTTGTTCCATGTCATGGTGCTACCGAGCAAAGCCAACAGGAAAATAATATGAAAATTGCATTGAGGGAAATGAAATGTGCAAAGTTATTTCCTCAAATGGAAGCTTTTGTTCTCCAACACCATTTTAATGGAAATTTTCTTGTTTTCCAGATGAATCTACCGACTTTAACTAAAGGAGCGTAGAAGCAATGGCACAAACAACTTACTTGGCAGATCAGGTTGTCAGCAATGAACAAATACAGGAGTGGGTTGAGACATTCAACCAGCGAGGCTGCCTGTTTCTGCAAAATGTTTTGCCCCCGGATCTATGCGCGCAGCTTCGACAGGATTTAGAGTGGGCACTCGAAAACAACCCAAACGGCCTAAACAGTGGAAGCCCGGCAGGGCGCATGCACTTGAGCCATCGAATGTTTGAACACAGCGAAGCCAATCGCCGATTGTTTGAACTCGAACCGATTGCCTCTTTCGCTGAAGCACTTGTCGCCGAAAACTGCCACGTTATTCACAACAATTCGTTCCAGACATTCTCCGGCGGCGGGATTACGTCTTGGCACCAAGACGATGCCCCCCACTACATCGTAACGGACGGTGAACCGCCGAAGAACGTCCGGTTGCCAGTCCTACTCTTCACCGCAAATTACTACCTCACCGATGTTACCGAGATTGAACACGGCGGAACAGAAGTCGTTCCAGGATCACATCTTTTTGGGGCGTCGCCACCAAATCCGGTAGAAGGAACAGAGTGGGAGGAGAAAGTCCAATACAACCTCGGAAAAGCGGGGAGTGTTATCATGTTCAACAATCAGGTCTGGCATCGCGGGGGACCCAACCAGAGCAACCGTATCCGATATATCACGCAGGTGACATACGCACGCCGACTCGTCGGGCATAAGTATTATCCGTTTATGAACTACAACATGCCGGATTCTGTCTACAGAGATGCCAGTCCGCGTTTACGCAGATTACTCGGCTTCCTCAATCACGGTGCTTATGGGTAGCTTCTGTTTCCAAAACTTTTACTCATGAGTATGGTTATAGATTTTACCGCACCTACTGATAACTGAAAACTGACAACCGACAACCGATATGAAAGCAATTGTTTTCTCAGAACAAGGCAGCACAGAGGTGCTTCGGTATACAGATGTACCGAAGCCAACACTTGACGCTGACGAAGTACTCGTTAAAGTTGAAGCCTGTGCGGTGAACTACCTGGACCTCCATGCCCGGCGGAACCGACCGGAGATAGCGGAGAAATTCCAACGCGGCGAGACACCACATATACTCGGATCCGACATCGCTGGGACAATCGCAGAAATTGGGGACACCGCCCGCGGTGTAGCGGTTGGAGATCGGGTTGTCCTCGCACCGTGTATTCCGTGCGGGGTCTGTGGCGACTGCAACACCGGTACGGAAAACTTGTGCGACACGCAGGAACTCATCGGCTTCCAAACCGACGGCGGGTACGCAGAATATGTGAAAGTCCCCGCCCAAAACGCGATTCGGATATCAGCGACCCTTTCGTTCATTAACGCTGCTGCGATGCCGATTGCGTATCTCACGGCATGGCACATGTTGATGACCCGTGCCCAACTGCGGCCGGGGGAGGATGTCTTAATTCTTGGGGTAGGCGGTGGTGTCGGCAGCGCGGGGCTACAAATCGCAAAATTGACCGGTGCAAGAGTCTTTGCTACCGCAAGTAGCGATGAGAAACTCGCACGCGCACGCGAGATGGGCGCAGACATTACGATTAACTACAAAGACATAGATTTCTCAGACGTTGTACTTGAAGCAACGGACGGACGAGGCGTGGACGTTGTGCTTGAACATGTCGGTGCTGCGACATGGGAGCAAAGTATTGCGAGTCTGGCTAAAAATGGGAGACTCGTCTCCTGTGGTGTGACAACAGGAAACATTGGGACAATCAATATCCGAAAACTGTATCAAAAGCAGCTCACTGTAATGGGTTCCGCCCTCGGCACGGTAACTGAGCTCCGAACACTTGTCCAGCTTGCTGCGCAAGGAAAATTGGAGCCTATTATAGATAGGACTTTGCCGCTTCACCGTGCCGGTGAAGCGCATTCATTGTTAGAGAAC
>VXXH01000766.1 GCA_009835515.1 Candidatus Poribacteria bacterium | reverse complement strand
ATTTTATATTTCCTTGCGGATAAGTTTCATTGATTGGTAACTTGACCGTTTTCGTTTTCGAGTCGCTTTGAACGTTGTTCAAAGCTAATACTATTTTTGGACATTCGGCAAAAGCGATATTACCGCCGTGAAAGGTAAGGGACGAGTCCTTCAAGCACTTGCGGTAAATCGTCGCAAGGTACATTTTCCAATACTTTGGGCGCGACTTTAGGGTTTGCCCCGGCATTGCCCTTGAGGAACACGTCCACAGCATCGGTAACAACACCATCAATCTTGATTTTTTTACCAAGCAGTCCAATATCCGCGGCAGCGTGATTGCCACACCCGTTCGGACAGCCAGACCAGTGTATCGTAAGCGGTTTCGTATTACCAAGCCTCGCTTCCAAATGCCGGATGGCTTCCATCGCGCGTTCTTTCGTTTCAATCAGCGAGAAATGGCAGTAGTCGATACCCGTGCAACTCACCATACCGCGCATGACTTCCGAAGGATCATAGCGGAGTTCGTGTAGGAGCGGTTCTGCGGTTAATTCTCCGAGCTTTGCGTCCGGTACATTGGTAATAATCAGGTTCTGTCCCTGCGTGAGGCGGATATCGCCGTTGCCATATTCTTCCGCGAGTCGAGCGACCTCGAAAAGTTGTGTTGTCGTAATACGTCCGACAGGGACAACAAGCCCGACGTAGTTGAGGTGTGGCTCTTTCTGTGAGAAAACACCGGTGTGATCGGTCTTCTTCTTCCCGCGTGCATCTTTACCCGCTGTCAGGAGCGGTTGTTTTCTGTGCCGACGGCTTTCTAATTCTTTGCGGAATTTTTCTACACCCCAATCCGCAATCAGAAAAGCGAGGCGAGATTTATTGCGAGCTGTCCGAGGTCCGTGATCTCGAAAAATTAGCGTAATATCCGCACACAAAACTGAGGCTTCCTCTGGGAGAATAAACACATCAAGTGGTTGTGCCAGCGTGTACCCTCCAGACCCCATCTTTCCACCGACCGCGACGTTAAAGCCTTTTGTCTCCTGACCATCAATCTCCTTTACCGCGGGCGTAAGCGCGATGTCCTGTGAGGCGGTATGCGTACAGTTATCTAAACATCCCGTGATACCGACATTAAACTTGCGTGGAATATCGGTGAACTCCTTGTTACCGACAATGAGGTTCGTGAATTCCCTGCCGACATGCGAAGCGTCAAACAATTCGTTCGGCGTTAACCCAGCGACGGGGCACCCAATTACGCCGCGAATGTTGTCGAAACCGGTTTGAAGTGAACCTAAACCGACCGCTTCCAGCCGATTCCAGATGTGCTGGACATTTTCAATCGTGAAACCGCGGAGTTGTATCTGCTGACGCGTCGTGAGATCCACAAATCCGGGTCCGTGTGCCTCACTGATTTCAGCGATGGCGCGAAACTGCTCGGCGTTACTGAAACCACTGGACATGCGGAGACGCATCATAAACGCCCCGGGGGTCTGTTTCCGGTAAAAGACGCCTACCCACTTGAGTCGGTCGCGTTCGTTTGCCGGAATGGATTCCCAACCGTTCCGAATGTAGTTCGGAATGTCGTTGATCACCTCAAGCCCGTTTTTCTCTCGCTTGAGGACCTCTGCGGCGTTTATCTTGGGCTTCCTTTTTCTCGCAGCCGCTGTCGGTGCTGAACGCACCTTTCGGCTTGCAGGAATAACTTTCTTTTTTAATCTTGATTCGTTCACCTTTGAACCTCCTTCAGAAATAGGTGGCATTCAAACGGGGACATACCTGAATATAAAGACACAAAAAAAGGCATCCATCGGCAAGCACAATGCTTTGCCAAATAGACACCTGTGTCTGGTTCCAGACCATCTTTGGCTGGAATCGTCGTTATTATCTATTATGCCTAATAACACTAAACATATTTGTCTGTATTAGGCAAAATCGGTAATTCTCATGTGTACGTTTCGTTCATCCTTGAACATACGTACTTCCAAAGCGGAAATGGATATATCCGCCTATAATTTATTTGTCAATACTTCTGCAACCGACAGAATATCCTGCGAGACTTCCGCGAGTCGCTTTCTGCGATTCATCGCCATTTTTCGTAAAATTTGATACGCCTGCGCTTCATTACAGCCGCGTTGCTGGGCGACAAGTTCCTTTGCACGTTCAATGATTTTGCGTTCAGCAAGGTTTGTTTTCGTCTTTTCGAGTTCCTCTTGCAATGCCCGGAATTCATAAAATCGGGCGATGGCTGCCTCAATGATCGTTTTAACTCTCGCACCGGTGAGTTTCCCGACTGCATACGCCGACACACCCGCACGTGTCGCCGCCTGAATTGTTTCCGACCGTTCATCGCGTGAAAACATGACCGTTGGACACGGGTAGTCTGCATGAAGTGCCGCAACCCAATCGAGTATTGCGTGCCCCGGAAAATCGACACCGATCAGTATGATGTCCGGCTTTATGCGCGAGACTTGATCCGCCAAACCTTCCTGTAGACGTAGCGGCACAGCGACGTTGTACCGACTCGCTTCCAGAATTTGGACTAGCGAAGTTGCACGCTCTGGGTTGTTATCAATGATTAAAACACTCGGTGTTGAGGTGCTTGCTCCCATCTGCGACCCTTCCGAAGTTAATGCCTTGTAAATGTGCCGAAATGACGAGGCATGTTAACCTTACATATCAGCATTAGCAAGAACCTTGCCAAAAGTCCGAATTATTGATTTCCGTAGGGCGCGTAAGGTTTCTGGAAAATGAAAGCTGCAGGGAGCGTCCCCGGGGTGCGAATTTTTGCCTATTTTTTTAGCAGAATTTACGCGTATTTTCCTATTTTTTGGGCAATATGGAAAAAGAAGATTGGAAGGTTGGCAAAAGAGAAAACCGGAAGTGGGATTACAACGCCTTTCACGCGTTTACGCGTCGGACGGTGTAGATAGAAACTCGGTTAATCCTTCCGTCCAACTTAACAGGATAAATAGATTTCTGATAAGTAAAGCCGTTGTCATTGAGCAATTTGAAAAATCCGATAGCGTTCTTTCGGTTTGGCTCGGAAAAGAGGGCGACACCGTTTGGTATCAGGTAATCTTGAAGTAAAGTCGCAATCGGTTGCCAGTGGTGTTCTTCATAGATAACATCGGCGGCGAGAATAT
>VXXH01000183.1 GCA_009835515.1 Candidatus Poribacteria bacterium | reverse complement strand
CTGCTTCTATCACATACCCTTCATTTGTGAAAACGGGGAACTCTAATTTGGCGAGCGAATCAAAAGGCTCAATTTCGAGCCGGACATCCAGTTTACCTTCCACTGTCTTGTAAAAAAAATCTGCAGAATGGCTTTCATGTTTCAGGATCATGACAGTGCCGGACTGTTGAACTTCTCCGTTAGATGCACAAACCTTCACGCCGACGAGAAGATTACTCGCAGGTGGGGGATCTGAATGCACCTTAAACCATAAACCTTTGTGTGCCCCCTCTGCAACGCCCTCATTTGGACCGAGGATTTGAAATGTGACCGTTGGAATATCGCTCATTATTTACCTTCTGTTTAAAAAATAGTTACGCCTATACGTCAATACCAAGAATAAGGACTGGAATATCAATGTCAGCAACGCCCCGTTTTTCTAAATCCCACACACCCAGTGATAGTTGCGAAAATCGCAACCGAAAAACTGAAAATCAAAACTTATTCTCATATCTATCGCACGCGAACACTTAATAGTAACGTTCACCGTAATTATTGCTGCCTGGCGTGCCGGGCAGACAACAAAGAATCACTAAAAGGACTATCCACCCAATAATGGGAATCATGCCCAACAATAAACACCAGCCTGATATATTAATATCTTGCAAGCGTTTTGTCGAAACAATGCAACTGACACAAAACCAGACAAGGAGAAAGGAAAGAACCAGAATGAGCCAAACCTCTACAAGCAAACCAATATGAAGGGTAACCTCACTGATGAGAAAAAGAAGAACAAAGACGAGCAGACTCATCAGGAGATAGCACAAATATTGTAAGCGGTTAATTCGACCTTTAAAGGAAAACAGAAATTCAGATAAAGGCATTGCGGCCTCCCTTTCCAAGTAAGCCAGTTCTAAATCTGAAAAATAAACTCTCGATAAAAGTCACCCACGACAGAGTAGGATTACCTACATCTTACAAACTTCTGCAACTTTTGTCCACCACTATTAGATCTATTTAGTTTTCGGTTTTTTGAGCAATTTGAGCGGAAGATCGCGAGCGAAGCTCGCTCCTACAAGGAAAAATGGCGATTTGAGGTTCGCTCTTATTGGAGAACTAAATGACCCTACACCACTATAAGATACGGAGCAAAGAAATCTTCATGTTTAGCAGGGCGAGGATATCAATCCTGATCTGGCTGTTGATAATACTGACCAAGTACTTCATTGGCGAGGCTTCTGCCATCTTCAATGACACGAGCAGCGAAATCGAGTGTAACCTCTTCAATGTTGTGCTCTTGCGCTCGCTGTTCTATTCGGGTCTGCGTGATATTTCGCATGAAACCAGCAGGCACCAAATTCAAACGCTCGATTGCCTCTTCCGTCCATTTCACCTGACTTTCAAATGCTTGTACGCCTTCTGCATTTTGGGAATCGTAAGTCTGTGCTTGCAAGGTTCTGAGTTCAGGAGCATCCTCACGGACGGCTGCTGCTTCCCCCATGCTGTCGTTGATAATCTCGGTTGCGAAGGCATTCGTAATAGTGCCAATTTTTTGGGCGCGTGCGGATTTTTCAATGCGTGCTTTGACATTTCGACGCATATAGCCGCGTGGCACGCCACGCAGTGCTTTTTTCGCCTGTTCTGACCATTGGAGTCGCACGCCATCAAAGGTTTCTTCCTCGGCAGCACCGCCTTCGTCTACGGCAACGTTCTCCAGAGAAGTTTTGTCCACCATTTGAAAACGCTCCGGTGGTGAACTACAGACAGGACACTGGACGGGTTGCTGGTTGTGTGCGGCATAGCCACACTCGCCACAGATATAGGTCTGGACGGCATCTGACTCCAAGACTTTCTGTTCGGCGATCTCTTTTGCGACGCGCGTTAGTTTTTCAGAGGCACGCTGCGGCATAATTGCTTCCATTGCCATATCAATGACACTCTCGGTAATAACAGAATGACCGCGTTCAATGGCAAACCGATGTACGGCTGTCTTAGCGATGCCACGGACTAAGGGCGGGGCTTTCTCCATCCTATCTAACGCCTCCTGCGTCCAGACGAGGGTCTCTTCCGCTTTCACATCTATTTGTGGGAAATAACGCTGACTGGATAAGAGCACATTGCAAGGGGCAAGACGTAACAAATTTTCGGCAGTGCTTCCGATGTCCATCTCTTGTTCACTGTGGACACCGATTCTACCTAAGACGAGGAGCCACGGGTTCGTTTTTCGGGTGTATTGTAGAATTTTTTCGTATGCTTTTCCATCAAGCAGCGTAATTTTTAGGGCGTAGTCGTGTTCCTCTTTTGCAATAGAGCGTGCAACCTCAAGGTGTGATTGATAAATTTTTGCGAGTCCGGTATCAATAACTTCCTCGTGGAGTTGTTCTTGCTCTTTAAACCTGAAAGTTCTTGCGGCGCGTTCGGTTAGCACATTCACGACAGAATTGAAGACGATGTAGTGCAGATAAGGGTCATAAACACCAACGGCTTCAACCTGTTTGTTGAATTTACGTCCGAGTTGTATAGCAGTTTTCAAACCTGAGAAAGACTCCGGACTTCCATCAATTCCGACGAGGATACTGCCGTTATGTGCTTCAATGGGTTCAAGGTCCCGGACAACGAGCGTATCAGTATTAATACGACGGACAACGCGTTCGGTGACACCACCGATAAGGCTATCTTTGACTGCGCCCATGCCGAGTGCGCCCATAATGACGAGATCGTAGTCGCTTTCTTCAATGTCCTCAACGAGTTTTATGTAGTGCTTGCCTTCGGGCATTTTAGGTTCAAACGGGATGTCAAATTCGGTGCACTTCTCCTTCATAACCTCCAGATAGGAATCAGAAATGAGTTGCAGTCCCATCGTAATAAGGGTATCGTGGATGCGGCGTTGTTTTTCAAGTTCGACCTCGTCTTGATACTCCTCGGGAAGGGTGTATTCCATCTGCTTGAAGCGGACATCGTGCATCTTTGCGGCGTAAACGTGCGAACCGACGAGATGTGAGCCGAATTTCTTTGCGAATTCGACCGCTAAAGCGATACTTGCATCGGAGTAGTCCGAATTATCAACTGGCACGTAAATCTTTTTAATCATTTTTTTAATTTTCCTTGCGGAGAAACAACGTGCGTTTCGACTTTTAGGTC
>VXXH01000075.1 GCA_009835515.1 Candidatus Poribacteria bacterium | reverse complement strand
TTATATACCTATGTACGTTCTCTTCTGTAGGAGCGAGCTGTGCTCGCGATTCTGTGAAAAAACGTTAACACTTGTAAACGAAAATCAAAATCAAAATCGAA
Source organism: Candidatus Poribacteria bacterium (assembly GCA_009835515.1). Lineage (GTDB taxonomy): Bacteria > Poribacteria > WGA-4E > WGA-4E > WGA-3G > WGA-3G. Next base: position 3,020 of record VXXH01000075.1, on the reverse strand, counting down.
AACTAAATCCTCCTGGTTGTCAGTTATCAGTCATCGAGAGAATAATAGCGAGCAATCAGCAAGTGTCGCTTCTACAATGACTCTGGGAAAATTATAGAATTCGATCGGCGGCTGTGGTATAATTTAAGGGGAGGGAAAAGGTGGAACACCTGATTAAACACATCGCTGCACACTTCAAAACAGCTGCGGATACACTCAAATTTGAACCGATTCAACACGGCGTGCGCCAGAGGCACAACGTCTGCGTTCTGAAATTCGATACTGAAAAGTACCTGCTAAAACAATATGATATGACAACCCCTGTCGTCGATGCCGGACACACGCCTTTACAGATTGAAGCGGCTGTTCTCACACTTTTACACGACAAGGGTTGTCAAGTGCCGCAACTCATTTGGAAATCAGAACGCCTCCATGCGCTACTATTAGAGTGGTGTGGTGAGTTCACACTTGACGCGCTCGTCCAGTCTCACGAAAAACCTGCCCAGTCTATTACCGCACTTCTGTACACGGTCCTCCGAGAATTGTGTAAGATTGAGAACTGTTTTACAACGCACGCGGCACAGTTCGCGCCTTATGTCTTCCGTTTTAATGCACAAACAACCCTGCGAGATTTACTGGAACAGGGCAAAAAAGTCGTCGGTTACCTCTCACATCTTAACAACAACCCGATGTCATCTGCTGAAACAGAGCGGTTCACAGATACATGGAACAGGTTTGCGAACCGTTTACAACAGGCACCGACAACACTTGGCAACTTGGACAACAACGCTCGGAATATCGTCATTCGAGACGTATCTCCGTTCTTTATCGACTTCGCGAGTATCGGTTGGAATTGGCAAGCGATGCGCCTTGTGCAGCTATTCAATAGTATTGGTGCCTTCCTCGTTCCACCGCTTGAAACCGGCAATTTCGTTTCCCTCTTAGACAGAGAACTTGTCAATACCTATGCCGAGTGGGTAAGTACACACCGCGAAACGTGTCCACCCGCAGAGGTCGCGGCGCGTGTTGACGGTCATCACCTATTGTTCTACCTCTCGGTTATCCATCAACTCTTGCAGGCTACCGCGCAGCCCGAAGCCACCGAAAGCAGGGTACTCCTTGAGGCGTGGGGCGATGCACAGGCGAGATTCCAAAGTGCGCTCACACATGTTACCGATATTCATCTAAGCGACGACCTTTGCACAAATCGGATACGGGAGATGATAGGCGGTTTTTCTGCCTAAGGCGGTAGAGGTTTAAATCAAGGTTTTCAGAATGAGAGGATGGACAGGATTATACGGACTTCTTGATTGAAGACTATTATAAACAGGTGGCAACTTGCGTTATGGTATCAGTTCTTACTCTTAGCATTCTCAAGCACTGTACCCACAAGTTTTCCGAAAAACGTCTGAATTTCCGGTGTTGACGGTTTCTTTTCATTAAACTCGGTCTGATACGATTTTAGCACCTCATAGAGCGATGTCAGGTTAACCTGCCGTCTCCGAATCGCTTCACGGACGCGTTGAAAGTTTTCAACAATCTGTTCCTCTGGAATGCCGTCAGGTCTTTGGTCCTCTGACTTAAGGTGTTTTTCGACGCTGTTCAGGGCGCGTTCTGCCATCCAATGGTGTGCACCCTCAGGGCCTCCGACTTGGCGGTAGATTACAACTGCAGCGATCAAGCTGACGCCTACAATCACTAATAAAAAAGTCAGAACTCGCCTATAGCAGCCACTTAGTTTTCTGCTTATTATATTCGCCATACGTATTTTTTAGTTCGGGACCTCCGCGAGGTTCATAGATTTGTATTTTTTAGAGGACTTACGGAAACTATAGTGAAATCTTTCCCTCACGTATCGTTAGTGCCGCCTTCAACTTTTGATTCCCGATAAACTTTGTCCCGTGTGCGTCAAAGTATTCAAATTCACCTTCAAGGACTTCAAAGACCGCAACATCTGCGACGGTACCGACCTTCAGATGACCGAGCTGCGCCTCACGTTGAATAGCCTTCGCGGCACTGAAGGTCGCTTTGTCAATCACCTCTTCAAGCGATAAACCTAAGTGCATCAATTTCGATAGTGTTGTCGGTAGATCATAGACGGGACCGTTGATGTTTCCAGTGTGCAGATCGGTACTGATAACATCAGAGATGAAGCCTTGCGCCATAGCACGTTGAGCAACCTCGTAATGAAAACTGCCAGCACCGTGGCCGACATCAAAGATAATACCGTCTTCGCGCGCCTTCCATGCCTCGGGAATGACCCTACCTTTTTCGTCAACGATATTATCACCGTTGCCTTGGAAACAGTGCGTAATCACATCACCGGGACGCAATAATTTCAAAATATCGGGGAGCGGCACACCGGCACCGATATGGCACATCACAGATGTTCCCGCGCGCTCTGCGGCTTGGATAGCAAGCTTCAACGGTTCAACACCGTTATCACCGACCTGACCTTTCCCTTGACGTACTTTCACGCCGACGGTGATGTCGCGATGCTGTTGTAATGTTTCCGCAACGCGTCCGGGATCGGCATAAGCCATATCAAACATTTCGCCCACAGGTCCGTAGACGAGTCCAATACCTGAAATGTGAATGTAGGTAAGGATATTTGTCTGCGCGGGTTCGGCAATGAATTCTCGGAAACCGGGAAATGTCACCCAACTCGGGCTCCCGGCATCCACAACAGTGGTGGTCCCTGCCATCGGGCAGATCGCGTCGGGTCTAATGCCCCATGTTGTTACACCGTAATAGACGTGTGTGTGGATATCAACAAGTCCGGGTGTTACATATTTATCTTTAACAGGGACAGTCTGTGCCGCTGCGGTATCGGGAATGTCGGGTTCAATTGATGCGATAACACCGTCAGCAATTGCGACATCTCGCACTGCATTCAAACCTTGCGCGGCATCAATGACAGTGCCACCTTTCAGTAGAATGTCATATTTCATTTTAGTTATCAGTTTTCAGTTATCAGTTTTCAGTTATCAGTTACAAGATGTTTTTGACGATATTAATATCCTCTTTATTCAATGACTGAC
>VXXH01000478.1 GCA_009835515.1 Candidatus Poribacteria bacterium | reverse complement strand
GCGGTGATAGCGTCCAAAGCACCTTGTTCTAACGCCGAATCGTATAAGGCACGGGCGTAAGGTTTCGCAACCCGGATGTCTCTCATAGTTCGTTTTTACCTTTTTTGAGTCATGCCACGCTCATCTGAACGTTTCAGTAATTGTAAAACGTTTGTAAGTCTCGCCAAAGCAGTTCTAAGCAAGTTAATCAACGTCGATATGGTTGGAATCAACCCAAACCCCGATTTGACATCGGAAAAATCGGGGCGAACCCTCAATCATTAAAAAACGATTAACGCGGATCTGCTGGCAACCTACTAATGGATGCGTCAATAATGTGCTGATGTCTCTCTGGGTTGAGTTCTTCGCTTATAATTTTGCTGGCAGCATCAATTGCGAGTTCAGCGACGACACCTCGCAGTTCGGAGATGGCTTCGTCTTTTTCACGTTGAATTTCGGCTCTGGCTCTCGCGACTTCATCCTCTGCTTCTTGTCGCGCCAGTGTGAGAATGTCCTGACGTTCGGTGTTCCCTTGTTCAATTGCAGTTTGGATTTTAGTTTGCGCCTCGGTCTCAATATCGGCTAAGCGTTGGCGCGTCTCTGCGGTGAGTCTGTCCAACTCTTCACGATCAACCCGCAATTGTTCTATCTGCGAAGTGATTTCAGATCTGCGGTCCTCTAAGAGCCCTCCGACCTTGCCGAAAACAAATTTCCAAAGCACGGCAAGCACGACCAAAAAGCCGATAGTTTGGATGATAATCGTCTTCGGATCAATGCCAAGCAGCGCAAGAAGCCCTCCTTCAGCGGGAGCCTCGGCAGCGAATGCACTGTTGGCGTACATCGCCATTAAGATGAGGCAGCACCGGTAAAACGTACGGTAGCGTCCCTTGCAAAGTGAAAGCCTATATATAATGTTTCGCATAAGATTACTGTACTCTGTTGTGCGAACTGAAGACGTAACGTATCAATATGAACTCGCAATTTCGACGCACCTAATTTCGTCTGGGGTTGCAAGCCTCGCCGCCCGTCTTCAGTCAAAGGTTATCTTCCGGTACCGTCATCTGTCGTGACGCGTCTCGCGTCTGCATCAATCATATTTTGCAGGATTTCACCTTCCGGGAGTTTTGCCTGCAAGATAAAGAACATTAAAAGCGCATAGATAACGAGCGATTCGATGAGTGCCAAACCGATAATCATCGCAGTCTGGATCTGCGGTGCGGAATCAGGTTGACGTGATATCCCTTCAAGAGCAGTGCTTGTTGCACTTCCTTGTGCTCTTGAGGCGAAAATGACGGCGATCGGCAATCCTAAAGTCACGCCAAACGCCAACACTGCTAGATAAATCATGAATGTCCTCCTTGGACGGATACGGACTTGTAGGGGCGGGGTAACCCTGCCCTACAAACCCCAGAAAATTAGTGATGCGCTTCATGCGCGTCGTCATGGTGTTCTATGAACAGCACGATGTAGATAGATGTTAAAATAGTAAAAACGAATGCCTGTAGGAAGCCAGCAAATAGCCCGAAAAACAGCATAGGCACTTGTACTGGAATAATCGGTATAGCATCCGCAATCAGCACGATAAGTCCGAGTTTTGTCAGTTCAATAACAACCGCTTTCTCGCCAAAGATGTTTCCGAAAAGACGGACGGCCAGCGAACCGGCGCGTGATAACTGAGCGACCACTTCAAGCGGGAACATCAAAACCCCTAACCACGGCGGGTTACCGGCTAAATGTTTCAGATAACCGCCTATCCCGTTCTCTTTAATAGCGATAATTTGAACGCCTAATACGGCGGTTATTCCAAGCGCGAGCGTTGTATTCAAATCTGCTGTTGGAGGTTGAAGCCCCGGAATAACGCCGAGATAGTTCAGGAAGAGAATGAAGATGAAGAAGGAGCCAACAAAGGGAACATACTTTTTGCCGTGGTCGCCTAAAATCCCGCCGAAGAAGTCCATAATACCGCCGACAAACACCTCTAACAGCGTTTGTCCTTTCCCTTCAGGTATCCGTTTCAACTTCCGAGTGGCCAAGATAAAAAACAGTACTAAGACGAGAACAGCAAAGTATGTGTTGGGAATTAGATCGGGTTGATGCCACCGAGTCGGTTCAGGAATCATCTCATCCGGTAAGAGCTGTGAAATCGGATAGAGCAAACTACGGTGACCGTTGTCGGCTGCGAAACTCCCAACGACTATTGCCAAACTGAGTCCAGCAACCAAGCAGATAAACGATAGTTTTTTCATGTTTTGTTGTGAATGTCTTTTAAATATGGGGATGGTGTCGGGTGCCTCCGAATTTGAGGTAATTGGTAAGTTCCACCTCAAGACTCATTGGGGTCCTTATTTGAGCGGATGTTCATTATCAAGCTGATCGCTTTGATAATGATGGCACCTTGTACTAAAGCAATCCCCCCAGCCAGCGCGTATATATTCATCCACTCCATTTTGAAGAGGAGATAGAGAAGTCCGCCGAGCACTGTATATTTACCGAGTGCGATAAAACCGAGCAAGGACTTCGTGCGCTTCGATTTCCCGGGCCGAACGAGTCGCCGAACAGCAAATTCGAGCGACCAGAATAGACTCAGGCTGATAGCACTTCCAATCAAGAAACTCGGGAGCGCGGGGCGTTTGAATCCTAAAAGGACTGCCGCAATCACGACGGTAAGGCAGATTGTCAAGATGTAAATATGGCGGATAGTTCGGTCGCCAAACTCCAAAACGGGACCCATTGTAAGTGCGACTCCTTTGTCAAAAGGGCAGTGGCTTAGGCTGCCAGAATCCCCGCTCTCGGATGTTATTCTTGTTCAGTGCCTTGTGCTTGTTCGGAAGTCGAACGACGTTGTTTTTCTATAGCTTCAAGCCGCCGGTTCCAGCGCGCCACTGACCGAAACATTTCCATGAATCCAGCGGCGACCCCCAGTCCGAAACCGATGTACGATCCGACTGCTGCATTGCCTAATTTTCCACCGATCCACTTACCCCCGAAATAACCGATACAGATCGCGAGCGCAAGCGTTATCCCGATGGATGCGAGGTCAAACATTCCTACATTTTCATGTTTGAGTTGGTTGAGCCGACGTTTAAACATGACGGTTGCTCCCATAAAATGAAAATGGTGTTAGAAACAGATTGCCTCGTTAAGCAACGCTATATATTAT
>VXXH01000058.1 GCA_009835515.1 Candidatus Poribacteria bacterium | reverse complement strand
GGAGAGAGTGAAAATGATGATTCACAGAACAAGAAATGGCAAATCCCATGATAAAGCGAACGTTTTTATTCTGGGTGATGTGTCTAATGACACCGTGAGAAATTTGGAAAATCTCCTCGAAAAAGATGGTTACGATCCTGCTATTGTGGCAAAGGACAGAGCTGCACAACTCGCGAATGTTGAGTCCGAGGCAATCCTGTTGGTTTCTGAGGATGGAAATGACCACCCGATACCACAGCGGATAGAAGATACACGCAAGATTAAAAAAGCAGGAACCGTGCAATTTAAAACTTCTCGGACGCTTTCAAGGAGTGAATTACAAGGAAATTACGCCGGTATTATTGGGAGAAGTCCACGCGTTATTGAAATTCTCAGGCAAATTGATAAGGTTGCAAACACAGTGGCAAAAGTGCTGATTTGCGGGGAGACAGGGACCGGCAAAGAGTTGATAGCACAAGCTTTACACCAAAATAGCGACCGTTCGGCGAACGAAATGATTTCTCTCAATTGTGCAGCCATTCCAGGTCCACTTTTGGAAAGTGAACTTTTTGGACATGAAAGAGGGGCGTTTACCGGTGCGAGAACACAACACATCGGCAAATTTGAAAGAGCACACAACAACACGCTATTCCTTGATGAAATCGGCGATATGCCGCTATCTTTGCAAGTCAAATTATTACGGGCAGTTGAGACAGGCAAGATTGAACGCCTCGGCGGCACAAAGCCAATTCCAGTGGACATCCGAATTGTAGCGGCTACACATTGTAACCTCGCACACGCCGTTGAAAATGGCACTTTTCGCAAGGACCTCTATTACCGATTAAATGCTGTTTCTATTTCTATACCACCATTACGTGAACGGCAGGAAGATATCCAGGTCTTGGCAGAACACCTTATCGAAAAACATGGTAGAAGCTACGCGCGCGCCGTGCGTAAAATACTTCCCGAAACACTTACATGTCTCCAAAACTATCCATGGCCCGGCAATGTGCGAGAGTTGGAAAACGTCCTAATCCACGCGCTCCTTTTTGCTGAAGGCAATGGCATCTTACCGACGGACCTCCCCGAAGAAATTCTTGCATTCCAAAAGCCGCGTGTCAGCGTGCCCGAAGAAATTCAAGCACCCGAAAACCAACACGCAGTGACTGTTCCGCTCGGCGCGAGCCTTAAAACCGTGGAAGAAGCCTTTATTCGTGATACTTTAGCATGGCAGGACGGCAATCGAACGAAAACCGCGGAGATATTGGGTATAAGCATTCGGACCTTGCAAAATAGATTGAAAGACTATGAAATATCAGAAAACGGCTCCTCTGCGGTATAGGGCAAATTTTCCGTCTTGCCCTTTTCTGTCCTGTCCGTCTTTCGCTAACTCAATTTCTCGTTTCTCCTACCCTATTAAATCCTAAACCTCCCGCAAATTGCATTTTATGCAACATTTCGACCCCTCTACGCGTCTATAATATCATGAAACCCCTATTTTTTTAGAGGAGACATGATGAATACCAGCGACGCTGACCTCATTCAACGTATATTAGACGGTGATCAAGATGCCTTCACCACGCTCGTCAATAAATATCAAAAATCGGTGCACGCCCTTGTGTGGCGGAAGATCGGTGATTTCCACATCGCCGAAGAAATCACGCAAGATGTCTTTCTGAAGGTTTACAAGAGACTCTCGACGCTGAAACACCGAGATCATTTTCCCGGATGGCTCTATGTAATTGCCACGCGTCGTTGTATCGCATGGCTACGAAAAAAGCAGCTCCCGACGAAATCTTTGGATGCCATGTCCACAGGGCAGTTAGAGGAGTTATGTTATACACAATATGAGGTGAACCGCTGCGAAGAAACAGCGATTGAACACCGGAGCGAACTCGTCAAACGCCTTCTGCAAAAACTTCCAGAGAGTGAACGTACCGTTGTAACGTTGTATTATCTCGCAGAAATGACAGGTGAAGAGATTAGCATGTTCTTAGGCGTGTCGCCGAACACTGTGAGGAGTCGGCTGCTGCGCGCCCGGCAACGACTAAAAAAGGAGGAATCCATGATTCAGGAGGTCCTGAGCAATTTCCAACTCGCCCCAAATCTAACAGAGAATATCGTGCGCGAAATCACACGTCTCAAACCGACATCCCCTTCCGCGAGCAAACCTTGGATACCGTGGGGACTCTCTTTCGTATCAACTTTTTTGGTTATCTTGATAATGGGATTCGGCACGCGGGCATTATCCCGTTTTCAGCAACCCTATAATTTAGACGCAGCATCCGAAATGACAATAGAACTCGTTGACGCCCCTATTGTCCTTGAATTGGCACGTAAATCCGACGCTCTGACGCGATTCGGCAAAGCCGATATCCTTGGGAAAGACAGTGCCTCTGAATTCCAAGCGGAACCGCTCCTCATCGCAGCGGCGCAAGTAGAGGAGACCGACCTTTCAACAGCAGAACCGCAGTGGGTTCAGACGAAGGGACCGGGCGGCGTTTCAAGGGCTGGACTCTTTCTCGCATCTGACCAGACCCTCTACGCTGTTGCGAAAACGGGGCTTTATCGACTCGCAGAAGAATCGGACGCGTGGACACTCGTCAGTGCCAGTGGTCCAAATCGAGAGTTCAATGCGGCTTTCAATACGGTTATGGCAGAATACGGGGACACCCTTTATCTCCTCACCTCCAATGAACTTTTAGCCTCAATTGATGCGGGTAAGACATGGAACAGTCTCGGCGCGCGCCCCGAAGGCCGTGTGGTTACGTTGATTATCACAGATACAGCGATGTACCTCGTCCTCAGCACAGAAGTATTTCGTTCTGAAGATGTCGGGCACCAATGGGAGTCAATTGGACAAACCTTGAAAATCAATAACATGCCGGATCCCAAATTGGGTTTCCTTATATGGAATGCACTCGCCATTGATAACACGCTATTTGTCGGAACAAGTCAAGGACTTTTTCAGTTTACCGACACGTGGGAAAAATTGTCGGTGCCAACTTCACAGGGTATCAAATCGTTGGCAGTCGCTGGAGATAGAATCTATGTCGGAACAACTAATGTCGGTCAAGAGCCTGGAGCAGGTAGGAGCCTATATGCCGCCGTTTTCTATTCGACGGACCTCGGTGATTCTTGGACAGATATTACACCGGATACCGACAAGCATTTACATAAGATAATAGCCGCTGTTGAGGTTGTTCCAGTCGGAGGGACCCTGATGTTGGTTGGTGCTGGCGGCGTACTCGTCTCTTATGACCGTGGCGAGACATGGATAGATCCGAGACGCGATCGCGGGGTATTAGGCGCGTTTCCTGTTGTTGCAGTGGACGAAAGTAATTTTTATATAACCAATCCATCCGGAATAACACGCTCAACAAATGGCGGTGCCACGTGGCACCCCTTTATGGCTGGAATGGTAAATTCTGATGTGCCAAATCTGATTACGGTCAAAAACGTTCTCTACGCGCTAACACCTACAGAAATGTTCAAATCCGCAGATGGTGGTGAGTCGTGGAAATCTGTCGGCTTGAATGCTAACGGGAATGTTCCACTGAAAAGACCAGGAGCGAAAGTCGCAACAGCCGGCGGCGTGCTCTATGCAAGCAACAGTGAGCTTGATGGTGTCACACTTTTTCGCCTCTCTAATGCCGGTGATGTGTTCCAACCCGTTGAAGGTGTACCGGATTTTGAAGAAGACACCCTACACACAGAACAAATGAAAAAATTCATGGAAGCGGAAAACAACAACGTTGATATTGATAAAGTGCAGGAGCAGTGGAAGGCTGACCGGCACCGCGTCATGGAAGAGTGGCGAACAAATGGAATGTTTACGGTCACCGATGATACTGTCTTCATGGAGTACAGGCGTAAACTTTTCAGATGGCGACGCGGTGAAACGGCATGGCACGACACAGGTTTGGAAGATATTGAAGGGATGTCTCCTATTTATGGAAAAGGGTTTACCCTTGCCGTTTCAGAGGACACCGTCTATGCCGGAAAACGGGAAGGAGATCTTTTTTTCTCCCAAGATGGTGGAGACACTTGGAGTGATGTCACCGCGAACCTTGTATTTCCGTTTGGACACTTCAAGGAGATACTGTTCGCTGGATCAACCGCCTATGTCTCAACGGATATGGGAGTCATGCGTTCACGCGATGGCGAGACATGGCACGCACTCACCGATGCAGATGGGAATAGACTTATCATGGATAGGATCGCAGTTGATGACACAACGGCTTACGGCGTGTGTGATAGTGGCGTTTATCGGGTAGATCACCAGACAAATACATGGAAACAGATTGCCCCAGAACTGCCACACATAGCGACCTCATTCGCTGTTGATGGCGATACGTTTTACATCGGCACAAAGCAAAACGGTGTCCTCCGCTTTCAGCGTGACAGTCGGTAAATATTTTCTTTTTTTCTCCATTTATATGCCCTTAATTTTCCTTTTGCTGGCGAGGTTTGCAACCTCGCCTTTGCATTATTAAAGGCACAACTTTCCGAAGAATTGCATTTTATGCACCATTTTGATTCCTATATGCGTCACTATATCATGAAACCCCTATTCTTTGTGAGGAGATATAATGAAGGCAAATGATGTTGATCTCATTCAACGGACTTTAGACGGTGATCAAGGTGCATTTACCACGCTCGTTAACAAATACCAGAAATCGGTGCATGCCCTCGTCTGGCGAAAGATAAGTGATTTCCATATCGCTGAGGAAATCACACAAGATGTCTTTCTGAAAGTTTACAAGAGACTCTCCACGCTGAAACGTCCAGAACTTTTTCCGGGATGGCTCTATGTGATTGCCACACGGGACTGCGTTTCATGGCTGCGGAAAAAGCAGCTACCGACGAAATCTTTGGATGCCATGTCCACAGCCGAACTCGAAGAAGTCTGCTACGCGCAATATGAAGCGAACTGTGGTGAAGAAACAGCAATTGAACACCAGCGCGAACTCGTCAAACGTCTCCTCCAAAAGCTGCCGGAGAGCGAACGCACCGTTGTAACCCTGTATTATCTCGCAGAAATGAAGAGTGAAGACATTAGCGCATTTTTGGGAGTATCGTCAAACACAATTAGAAGTCGGCTCCGCCGTGCCCGCGAACGGTTGGAAAAGGAAGAACTCATGATTCAAGAGGTTCTCGGCAGTTTCCAAATACCCACCAATCTAACCGAGAACATCATGCGCGAAATTGTTAAGATCAAACCGATATCGCCTTCCGTAAGCAAGCCATGGCTACCGTGGGGACTCTCTTTCGCGTCAACGTTCTTGGTTCTCTTGATGGTCGGAATGGGACCTCGTGCATTATCCCGTTTTCAGCAACCCTATAACTTGGACGCGACATCGGAGATGACGGTTGAGTTGGTTGACGCACCCGTTGTATTTGAACTAAAACGAGAACTGGATGTAAGAAATCGGTTTGGAAAGAGTGATGCGCCGGGGAGAGGCAGCGGTGCAGGTCCGAAAGCCAATGCCGGACTGTTGGCAGCAGCACAAGTAGATACCGTAGAGAGACAGGAGACAGAACCGCAATGGATGCCAACAAGAGGGCCAGAGGGTGGCGGTATCAAGAACCTATTTGTCACATCGCAAAAAGAGGTCTATGCTGTTGGAGACACCCGACTCTACCGATTAGCAGATGACAACACTGGATGGACACTCATTAACGCCGCACTGCCCTTTATATCTCATAGTACGCCGATGGCAGAGGGGAAGGATACCCTCTATATTGCCACGGAAACTAATTTACTCGCGTCAACAGATCGGGGTGTGACGTTGCATTTCCTCGGTCCACGGCCACGCGGACGCGCCATCGCCCTGCTTATCCCCAGCAGACTACGCTGGTCGAAGGATGCACAGATTGAAATGTACCTCGTCCTCGCAGACGGCGTGTTTCGTTCAACAGATGCTGGCGGCACATGGCACGCGTTTAACAATGGTTTGGTAGCACCGAAGATACACGCTGCAGTTGCCATTGAAAATGCCCTCTTTTTGGGAACAAAACACGGACTCTACCGACTCAACTCAGGCGTATGGGAGAAATTATCCGTTGCACAAGCACAATCTATTGACGCATTGGCAGTCGCTGGCGACAAAATTTACATCAGTGTCCCAAAGCAGAGAGATCAGAAATCCGGTTCCCTCTTTGCCTCAAGTGATTTCGGAGCGTCCTGGGTTGACATAACCCCCATAAATCTAAAATTAGGAATGGTACCACTGACAAGAAGGTCACCACTGACAATTGGATCAGGATCTGTAAAACTTGTGGCGGCAGGTGAAACCCTCTTAGGACTTGGACTGGGTGCTGGCGTTTTACGTTCAAGAGATGCTGGCGACACATGGGAATACCTCGGTATTCATAAACACGCGCTCACACTCGGCATTTTCCCCGCGGTCGCTTTAGATGCGAATACTTTTTTTATTGGAGGGAATAGACCTGGACGTTCAACAGATGGTGGCAATAGTTGGCATCTGTTCGCAGCAGGTATAGCAGAACCTCACATTCTTGATCTCGCACTGGTTAACAACGTGCTCTACGCTGTAACCAATAAAGGTATCGCTAAATCCATTGACGGCGGGAATCAATGGACACAACTCGACACAAATCTACGACTCCCGAGAAATAAACCGCTTGGCGCGCTAAAGTTGTCAAATATGACAGTCGTGGCGGATTCACTTTATGTCAGAACGAATCAGGGTGGAAGTACAAACTGTTTGCTCCATTTACCTCCGGATGCCGATACACTGATGCATATTGAAGGAATGCCGGTTTACGTAGATCCAAGCCACGGCAAATGGTTGGAACAGACAATCAGGACAACTGGCACTATTGACCTGAATGATACAGATCTCGCTCGCTATCAACTCGGCATTGAGGAAGCCGTTGTGAGAACGACGGGTGAGTTCGCTATCAGCGAAAACACGTTCTACATTGAATACGAACGGAAACTCTACCGATGGACCCGTGGAAATCCAGAATGGCACGACACCGGTATGCACGACGTACCCGTATTCAGGGACTTCTATGCGACTGACGGTTTCCAATTCGCTGTCTCAGGAAAGGTCATCTATCTCGGAAAAAGTGACGGCGGTCTTTTCCAATCCTTGGATGGTGGGGACACTTGGAAAGATATTACCCCAGATTTCCCCTTCCGCCTTAATAAAGCGGAATCGCAGTACCAACTCGTAAAGAAAATACCGCACTTCAGAGAGATATTCTTTGTGGGTAACACGGTATACGTTTCAACAAAAGACGGCACTGCTATGTCGAACGATGGCGAAAACTGGCACACACTCACCGATCCAAAATATACACCGATTGCCATACGCCAATTAGCAGTCGATGACACAACCCTGTACGGTGTTTCCCAAACAGGTGTTTATCAATTGAATAATAGGACAGGCATCTGGGAGTCAATTACTTCAGAAGTCCTTGGACAGGTAACTTCCATTGTTGTTGCGAGGAATGTTCTCTATATGGGCACAGAACACCGCGGGCTTTTAAGCTTGCCGCTGTATGGACTCTAACAGATCAATATGCTTCGGTGACGAGATTTCCAATCCTCGTTTCCACCCCATATTATAGTAAAGCCCATAATTATTGAAACACACCAAATCGAAGCACTTCCGATCCTATTCCCTCTGATAAGGGAGATGTTTTGCTGGGGTGTTTCTTCTAAGGGGTTATCTTCTTAAAAGTGTTCAACATATTTGCAGAATCCACTATAAATCCTAAATCTTCCGAAAATTGCATTTTATGCACCATTTCGACCTCCAAAGTACGTTACTATATAATGAAGCCTTATTCTTTATTTTTTCGGAGGAAGACAGATGAGAGAGAGTGATGCTGCATTAATTCAACGGACTTTGGATGGAGACGAGGGAGCGTTTACAACGCTCGTCAACAAATACCAGAAATGGGTTCATACCCTTGTCTGGCGGAAGATAGGTGATTTCCATACCGCCGAAGAACTCACACAAGATATCTTCCTTAAGGTGTACAAAAAGTTATCGACACTGAAACCGCTCGATCGTTTTCCGGGGTGGCTCTATGTCATCACCACGCGGCACTGTATCACATGGCTCCGAAAGAAGCAGGTATCAACGACATCCCTGAATGCGATATCCACAACCGAATTAGAGGCATTATGTTATGCCCGATATGAGGCAGCACGTGGCGAGGAAGCATCTATTGAACACCAGCGCGAACTCGTCAAACGCCTCCTCCAAAAGCTTCCAGAGAGCGAACGCACCGTTGTAACCCTGTATTATCTCGCAGAAATGACGAGTGAGGAGGTTAGCGCATTTTTGGGGGTATCACCGAACACGGTTCGGAGTCGGCTCCGCCGCGCTCGCAAGCGATTGAAAGCGCAAGAACACTTGCTCCACAATGTTTCAGGTGTATTCCAATTGCCGCCGACTTTAACCCAGGATGTCATGCGTGAAATCGCGCGCATCAAACCCACTTCGCCTTCCGTGAGTAAGCCATGGCTACCGTGGGGACTCTCTTTCGCATCAACCTTTTTGGTTCTCTTGATGGTCGGAATGGGACCTCGTGCATTATCCCGTTTTCAGCAACCTTACAGCTTGGATGCAACATCGGAGATGACAATAGAACTCGTTGACGCGCCTATTGTTTTTGAATTGGAACGTAAATCCGATGCCCTGACCCAATTCGGGAAGACTGATACACCGGGTAAAAACGGGGCATCTGGATTCCAAGCGGAATCACTTCTTGTCGCAGCTGCACATGCTGAAGAAACCGACCTGCCAGCAGCAAAACCTGAATGGATTCAGACGAAGGGCCCCGGTGGTGTTTCAAGTGCTGGACTCTTTCTCGCATCCGATCAAACCCTCTACGCGATTGCAAAAACAGGACTCTATCAACTCACAGAAAAGACAGATGGGTGGACACTCGTCAGTGCCAGCGGTCCAAATCGAGAGTTCAATTTGGTCATGGCAGAACGTGACGACACCCTCTATCTCCTCACACCTAATGAACTCTTGGTCTCAATCAATGACGGTGAAACATGGAATAGCCTCGGCAAGCGACCTGAAGGACGCGCAAGAGCGTTAATTATCACAGATACAGCAATATACCTCGTCCTCCAAACGGAAGTCTTTCGTTCCGAAGATGTCGGGAACCAGTGGGAACCCATAGGAAAGGATTTGCAAGCCGATAACGTCCCAGAGGCGGGTGCCCCCAATTTCCGTATATGGGACGCACTCGCTATTGATAACACACTATTTGTCGGAACAAGTCAAGGACTCTTCCGATTTACTGACAATTGGGAAAAATTGCCGGTGCCAACTTCGCACGGCATCAAATCGTTGGCAACTGCTGAAGATAGACTCTACGTCGGAACAATCGCAAGCCCTCCGGATGGTCCGCATGCCGCCGTTTTCTATTCGACCGACCTCGGCGATTTTTGGATAGATATTACACCAAATACACACGAGTATCCAGTCAAACTAATAACTACAGTCGAAGTTGTTCCATTCAGAGATGTGCTTATGTTGATGGGTAACGGTGGCGTTTTACGTTCTGATGACGGTGGCGAAACATGGACGGATCCTGGCGGCGACCGAAGTGCGTATGGCGCGTATCCTACTATCGCGTTGGATGAAAATAATCTTTACAAAACCTATCACGCCGGAATAACACGTTCAACAGATAGGGGTGTCACATGGCAACCCTTTATGAGCGGAATGGTGAATTCCCATGTGCCAAGTCTGGTTGCTCTCGAAAACGTTCTCTACGCCCTAACACCTGAGGAAACGCTCAAATCCACAGATGACGGCGAGACATGGGAATCCATCGGTTTAAATACGAACGAAAAAACTTCTCTTGAAGGAGAGAAGGCGGAAATCGTAACAACCAACGGTGTGCTCTATGTAAGTAACAGTGAACTCGATGGTGTCACGCTCTTTCGTCTCTCTGATGCAGGTGATGTGTTTCTACCCGTTGAAGGTGTACCAGATTTTGAAGAAGATACCTTACACAAGGAATGGTGGAACAAACGTATGGATGCGAGAAAGAACGGTGAGGATGTTAATAAAGTACAGGAGCAGTGGAAGGCTAACCAACACCGCGTCTTTGAAGAATGGCAGACGAATGGAACGTTTACCGTCGCTGACGATACCGTCTTCATGGAATATAGACATAAACTTTACAGATGGCGACGCGGCGAAACGGCATGGCACGACACTGGTTTAGAAGACATCAAAGGCATCTCACCTATTGAGGGGAAAGGTCTCACCCTTGCCGTTTCGGGGAACACCGTCTATGCCGGAAAACGAGAAGGCGATCTTTTCCTGTCCGAAGATGGTGGCGACACTTGGCGCGACATGACCGCAAACCTCGTATTTCCATTCGGCTATTTCAGAGAAATGTTTTTCGCTGGGTCAACTGTCTATGTCTCAACCGATATGGGAGTCATGAGTTCACGCGATGGCGAGACATGGCACGTAGTCACCGATATTGATGGGAACAGACTTATCATGGACCGGATCGCAGTCAATGGCGCGACAACTTACGGCGTGTCTGATAGTGGTGTTTATCAGGTAAATAACCAAACAAACACATGGAAACAGATTACTTCAGAACTGCCACACACAGCAACCTCTTTTGCTATTGATGGGGATACGTTCTACATCGGCACAAAACAAAACGGCGTGCTCCGCTTTCAACGCGACGATTGATAAGTATCTCCTTTTTTTGACTTGTGGGGTTAAAGAGGTTAGGTGCGGGTTCCAACCGCACCAAGCCGCCTCTCAAAACCCCATATCTCTATATCTCTCAGCGGATTTCGTGTAGATATTAGCGAGAACACGCGAAATCAAACACTACCGATCTATCTCACCAACGATTTATCAAGTCTGCCCTATTTCGTGCAATCACCTATACCCTCAAATCCACTATCAAACCCCATACGGAACGAGTTGAAGTCCTGAAGTTCTCATCAGATGGGAGAACGCTTGCCAGTGGGAGTATGGTGGACGGTACCATTCTCCTATGGCACTGGGCAAGCATCGCTCAGCGAAAAAGATGAATGAGCAACCAGTAATCAGCAACCCTCACATTCCCCCTCATCGCTGACGAAGTTTCCAAACTCACTACCACACTCAGTAAGTCCCGTGTGCAACCAAGGGACTTATCCCTTCGTTACTTTAAGAAGAGGCATTTATCGCGTATAGTCATCTTCTGATGACTGACTGCCGATTGCCGAAAACTGACAACTGAAAACTTTTTATTGACAAAAATTCGCGTTTTTGTTATGTTTTTCAGTAACGGTTTCATTAGGAACCACCCCATCTGTGAAAGTCTGCCCTTCGCGACGCAAACGACTTTGTGCAGATCACCTAAATTTTTACTATAGAAGTAGTTTCGCGCGAATTCGCAAGCGCGTATGATGAGAGTCCTGTTGCGCAGCTTGCACACAAACAATCAATACAAGGAGCGATATTATGAAACGAACCCACCTGCTGATGTTCATCGCGCTGTTTTCGGTCATGCTAATTGGCCACGCGAGTGCACAGGTAATTTTCTTTGCTGATTTTGAAACCGCCTCCAAAGATGCCGTCCCAGATGCCAGCGTCAATGACCCCGCGAATTGGGTGTCGGAAAACGAGGGCACCATTTGGGCAGAAGCGACAGAATTCCCCGGCGGTGAGGGTGCTTTGCATCAAACCCAAGAGGGATGCGGCATCTCCGGTAACACGCCACTGCCCGGTGTTGATGACTTCTCCGACGGCATCATCCAAGGCGTATTCTCTTGGCAAGACGACGACGGTGTCGGTTTCCAGTTCCGGCGTGTCGGCGACGATAGGGGATACCTCGTCGCATTCGGCTATAACGAAACACCCCAAATTATCATCGGCAGCCTCGCAGACGGATGCTGCCCCTCCGGTCAATGTCTCGACCAATGTTCATGCGAAAACGGCGGAAATGAGCTGCTCGGTGTCGATCACGGCTTAGGCGCTGATCTCACACAAGACAACTCTGTCGCCTATTTCGCACGTGTTCAAGTCACTGATACCCTTATCGAAGTCTGGTACATGCCGCTCGCGGATGTGCCGAGTCTCTTTGTAGATTCCGCAGAACTCGGTGATCCAGTCGTAGAATACGACGGCGCAGATGACCTTGGACCTGGCTCTGTTGGTGTCTGGCACGAAAGTTGGGGCAACGGCAGAATCGGTAGCATTCTCGTCACCGGACCAGGCGGCACCGTAGCAGTTGATCCCCATGCCAAGCTCTCCACGACATGGGGCGAAGTTAAAAGCAGTTATTAGTCTTCATCCGTGTGTAGACTAATACCATCAAATCAATTCGCACTGCGGGGTGAGGTTCCCAAACCTCACTCTCCCCGCACTGCACTACCTGTCTTTATAGGGTGAAGCGTTTTTTGCCTCACCCCATCCCGATGAGTTCTACGGCGAGGTTATTTTCGGCGCAGAAGTCGCCGTTTAAAGCCTTGCCATCCTGTTGCCTCGTCCGAGTAGACGGCAACAAAACCCGTTCCTTTCGTATAGCAAGTTTCGGCTTGCAAACTACGCAAAAAACAGAGGAGGTATCTTATGAAAATACGTCTTTTGCTCTCAACGCTCATCTTGAGTCTACTTTTTTCCTTCCACGCCGCCGGAAACATCGTGTTTTACGCCGATTTTGAGCCCGGTTCTAAGGAGGCAAAACCGAATGCTGGTGTGAACGATGTCAAGAAATACAAACCGGAAAACGCCGGAACTATCTGGGCTGAAGGAGATTTCAAAGGCGGCAATATCGGCGGTAAAAAATCGATGACACAAACCGCTGAGGGATGTGGCATCTCCGGCAATACACCGCTCCCCGATGTCGACGATTTCACCGACGGTATTATTCAAGTCGTCTTCTCTTTCGGTGATGATGACAGTTTCGGTGTTCAATTCCGCAGAAAAGGCGACGATAAAGGCTATCTCGTTGTCTTTGGATATAATGAGACATCCAAAGTCATCCTCGGTGATCTCGCAGATGGGTGCTGCCCCTCCGGACAGTGCCTCAGTGATTGCGGTTGTGAAAACGGTGGGAAAGAAATACTCGGTGTGGACCACGGCTTAGGCGGGGGACTGACACAAGATAACTCTGTTCCCTACCTCGGACGGGTTGAAGTCAAAGGCAGCAACGTTAAGGTTTGGTATATGGAACTTGCGGAAGTCAAAGACCTGTTCGCAGATTCCAGTACGCTCGGTGATCCTGTCCTTGAATCTGACAAAGCCACGTACAAAAGTGCCGGTACCGTCGGAGTCTGGCACGAGAGTTGGGGCAATGGCAGAATCGACAGCATTCTCGTCACAAGTGGTGCCGGATTTGATGTTGATGTCAAAGACAAACTCACAACGACATGGAGTGAGATCAAGACAACTTACTAATCAGACGTGGGTTTGACAGAAGAAATAGGGGATTCTGTAGTAGAAAAAGGGCTCCTTGTGGTATAATGAGGCAATTAAAACCTTTCGCCACCTTTATAACTGTGTAATGTGAGGCCCGCGTGCCTCACACCGCTCATTATCACCGAAGGAGTCCACCTATGAAAGTCACAAACGTTGAACGTGTCCTTGTAGATGTCCCTTTTACCCCGCGTCAACAGCAGATTACCACGCAGAGTGTCTCAACCGTTTACAACTGGTCGCTCCTGGAATTGTGTAAGGTCACAACCGATACCGGACACGTCGGTTGGGGCGAGACCGTCGTCCACTACACCTATTCCCGTGTCAGCGATGCGAGTGTTGAACGCGTCATCGGGCAAAGTCCTGCCCAATTGATGAACGACGATTCACTCGGTGCTGGTTTACAGATGGCACTCTTTGATGTCGTCGGCAAGATTTTGGAGGTCCCCGTCTACCGACTCCTCGGCAATCAATGCCGAGACGCTGTCCCGATTTCGTGGTGGAGTATCGACTCCTCTCCAGAAAACTGGGCGGCGGAAGCCGCAGATGCTGTGAAAAACGGCTATACCAGTTTCAAGAACAAACCGCGCCCGTGGTGGGATATCAACGCGCAGGTGGAAGCGGTCGCTAAGGTCGTGCCAGCGGATTTCAAACTTGACCTCGATCCAAACGGTTCTTGGCGCGATGCAGAAACCGCTATCCCTATCCTACAAAAACTTGCCACACACCCAAACGTCGCAATGTTTGAGACCCCCATCCCGCAAAGCGATGTTGAAGGCAACAAGCAGATCCGCCAAGAGGTTGGTTGCCAGATCGCGATGCACTTCGGATCGCCACCCTATACGACCTGTATACGTGAGGACGTAAACACTGGGTTTGTCATCGGTGGAGGCAAGTCTCAGGTGATGCGTGAAGGGCAGCTCAGTGCGGCAGCGGATATGCCGTTTTGGCTCCAAATCGTCGGCAACGGTTTGACGACCACTTGGGCGGGCCATCTCGGCAGCGTGCTCACGCATGCGACATGGCCCGCAATCACCTGTATTAATCTCTATAGTGAGCATCTACTCACACAACCCGTGCAAGCGACAGATGGATGTCATCAGATCTCTGACGCGCCTGGGTTAGGTGTCGAAGTTGACGAAGACGCAATCGAACGCTGCCGCGTGCCTGCTGAGAAGTTAGACGCTGACGGCTACACGATCCATCCTGTGCCGCGCATCATCAAGACGGCTGTCTATCCTGACGGCAGCTGCATCCACATGGCGGGTGATGGGTTGAGCTACTTCAATGCCGGTAATGGCGAGGCACAAGTAGAAGATGCGCGCTTAGCGTTAACCTTCGATGACGGCTCCGAGGAATGGTCAGACCTCTTTGAAAAAGCAAGAGAAGCCCCGGTCCACGGGAAGTGGTAGAACCTTCACGGATATTTTCTCTGTTTTGGCTCTCAGGTCCGGTAGGTGCGGTTCCCCAACCGTATCTACCGAAAATCTGAACTGTGATTTATTTGATTTCTGTGATTCCCGTGATTACGGTTGTGATCAAACGGAACTGATCACTGACAACTGACAGCCAAAAATCACTTGTCTCTACATCGCATATCTGCTACAATCAACTGGACATCCTACAGACGCGAAACAGAGGCAAAACAACATTGACTTCTCCCCAGCAACAGCGCGCCCTCACATGGCGTGTTTTGGTCATCTTTGCTATTACCGCACCGATTAACTGCTACTTCCTCATTCAGATGGAAGTCGTACGCTATACCTTTCCGACATGGGTCGTCCCACTCTCCAATGTGATTTTCATCCTCACGGCGGTGATGCTCATTAACGCCGTCATCCGTCTCCTAAAAAGCGATTTTGCCCTCGGGCAAGGCGAACTCTTACTCCTCTATGTGACACTCAGTTTCGCTACAACGCTCGCTGGCTGCGATGTCCTGCAAGCGATTCTCTCTGTACTCGGACACAGTTTCTGGTTCGCAACGGAAGAAAACGAATGGCGCACCCTATTTTGGCACCACCTCCCACAATGGCTCACGGTTTCAGATAGAGACGCACTCCGCGGCTATTACCAAGGCGAATCAAGCCTATACCGTCCGCTGCATCTACAAGTCTGGCTACCGGTGGTCGGGGCATGGCTGTTGCTCTTTACAGTGATAGCGTTCATTTTCCTCTGCCTCAACACCATCCTCCGTCGGCAGTGGGCACAGCGCGAACGCCTCACCTTCCCGATTATTCAGCTCCCGTTAGCAATGACAAATCCGGCTTCCGCGTTCTTCAGAAATAAACGGATGTGGATCGGCTTCGCAATCGCTGCCGGTATCAGCCTATTCAACGGGTTAAGCCATCTCTATCCTGTCCTTCCGCATATCCCTGTGACACGCCGTTTCTTCAGATTCCACGAACCCCCGTTCAGTTACTACGGCACCATCATCACCGCCTTTTACCCGTTCGCGATCGGCATCATGTTCCTTATGCCGTTGGATGTCCTTTTCTCGACAACCTTTTTCTATTTCCTCTACCGAAACGAAGTCGCTTTAGCGCAAGCGGTCGGGTGGAATGCCATTCCACGCTTCCCTTACCTTAACGAACAGACGATCGGTGCTTTTGTGGGACTCTGTTTTTTCTTTGGTTGGACGGGCAAACGGCATTTCACAACCGTTCTGAAAAGCGTGCTGCCGTCTCGCGGACGAGAACCACCAGCACAACAACAGCACGATGAACCGATGCCGTATCGGGTGGCTGTATGGGGTTTCGTGCTTGGTATCCTACTCTTTGCATTTCTCCTCTACAAAGCAGGCATGGCACCTTGGCTCGCGCTCACTTTTGCTGTGTTATTTCTCATAACGCCGCTGGTGACTACACGCATCCGAGCGGAGTCCGGTATCTTTGTCCACGCCTATCACTGGCAGGCACCCCGATACATCCTAAACACGATTCTGGGGACGCATCGTCTCGGCGCACGGAACCTTACTGCACTCTCGGTCTGCTTTTTCAACCGAGATTACCGTCCACAGCAGATGCCCCACCAATTAGAAGCGTTTAAAATCGCAGAGGTTGCCAATATTAACCAACGCCGGATGCTCCTGACGATCCTCATCGCCACCATTTTCGGAGTGTTCGTCGCTTTCTGGGTACAACTCCATCTCTATTACCAATTCGGTGCCGATTCCGGCTACTATGGACCGTGGGCACTCGGCTACGGTAGGCAATACTTCGGACGACTGACAAATTGGATATCCTACCCCGTTGGCACGGATTGGCTCGGCGTAATATTCATGGGCATCGGATTCACCGTCATGATGATTCTAACCTATCTACGTGTGAAATTCTTCTGGCTACCGCTGCATCCGCTCGGCTATGTCATGGCGAGCAACCAAGAGATGTCCGACCTCTGGATTCCGTTGCTCATCGCATTGACCCTAAAATGGCTCATCCTCCGACACGGTGGCATCCAAAGTTACCGGCGCGTCATTCCATTTTTCTTAGGATTAGTCCTCGGCGATTACCTGATGGGCAGCACCTGGAGCCTCCTAAACGTCCTCCTAAACACAACGATGTATCAGTTCTATCCGTAGTCGTCATCCCTGTAGCATAGCCTGTTAGGCTGTGCATCGTAGCATAACGTGTTAGTTCGTAGTCGTTGGTTTCCGGCAGCCAGCCAGTCGTCAGTTAACTTCTTTAACTGACAACTGACAACCGATAACTGATAACTGATCAAAGATCAAAGATAACCTGTGCAAACCAACTCCCATCACCCTTTTGAACAACCTGCAATTGGTGATATGTGACACTCTTAATCTCGGTATAAACCGCGTGTTTATCAAAATTTACCGATTCACCGTAGACCGTTGCCGACATCTCCGTTTCGCTACACTGATGAATCGCTGCGCGCTTAAAGAAGATTTCCTCCGTTTCGTGCCGAAAGATGAGTTCATCGAGCCACGCCACAAACAGATCTTCCACAGACTCAGCCGTGAGGTAAATCTCGATCGATTCCGTCTCATCAACTGTATCCACAACCGCTATCGTCTCAAAGAGCCCTTGCGCCGCATGTGTCAAAAGTTCGGATAGACTCTTACCGCGAACCACCAACCCCATATCCGCCGTATGCTCAAGGTATTCATAAGGTTTCATGTTATCTCCATCATCGTTATCCTTTCTTCTCACCCGCAACATCATACCCTGAAAACCTGATTCTGTCAATTTTTGAAATAGGTATATCTCCCTCAGACCAGGCCGGTAGGTTCGGAATGTAATACAAGGAACGGATTTAGTCTATTCCCAGACTAAATCCCCTAACCGAACCGGATTCTGAAAAAAGATGTGAAACTCGACGGTTTCTTCAAACTGAATCGGCCTGTACATAACTATCTTTTCCTTGTCTTTCTGTCCGTGTACGTGTTATCATATCAGCGTGATTCAGTGGAACATTTGGGATAGAAATCATACAACTCGGCTAAACGATAAAAGGTTCCATTCTCGTCTATCAAAGACATAAGTTGTAGCACAAACTATTCGTTTGAGGCATATACGGCGCAAACTAATAGTTACGCTACAAGTGTAAACGTCTTATCAAACTCACATAACAATTATGTACATCGTGACGGATGACTTAGAAATCATAAATTTCCATCAGTACCAAAATTTGAGAGTAGAAGCGGAAGGACCCTGGGAAAAGTCAACTCGTCTTAACAGCGCAGGATGGTTCCAAACGCGTCATTGCTGAATTTGAGGAAGCATATAATCTCTTTGCGGACATCCGCGATGCACTTGCGGCAGGAGAAACATATTATATAAGGCTTACGCATTTTCTCTTAAAGTCCCCCTGATAAGGGGGATTTAGGGGGTTAAATACAGCCAAATAACGATTTTCTGTTCAATTTGCGTAAGTCCTATTATAGTTTAGAAACATAAAACAGGAACTGCCAAACCCAATACATAACGATCGCAAGCTGCTAATCTGACAACCGATAACTGATAACCGACAACCAATCATGAACAAACTCTACTTCGGCGATAACCTCGAAATCCTACGCGAACTCAATGACCAACGCGTCCACCTGATATGCACCGATCCACCCTTCAACTCCGGGCGCGACTACAACGCCTTCATCGGCGACTCCCTCGCAGAGAAAAAAGCGTTTACCGATACATGGACGTGGGACACCGCCGCACAGGACGCTCGTGCCGACATCGAACACCGTGCTTATACCAATGAAACCTACAAAGCACTCGACAACTGCCTCAAAGGGTACGATTTAGTACTCCAAAACGCTGTGTCCGGGAACAGCGGCGCGATTCTTGCCTACCTCGCCTTTATGGGACCCCGCCTCGCTGAGATGCACCGAGTCCTCACACCCACCGGCAGCATCTATCTCCACTGCGACCCGACCGCGAGCCACTATCTCAAAGGCATCATGGACGCTGTGTTTGGCGTAGACAATTTCAGGAACGAGATTATCTGGCAGCGCACGAATGCACATAACGACGGTAAGCAGTACGGCAGAGTCCACGATACGATTCTGTTCTACAGTAAAAGTAAGCGAACTGTGTTGAACCCTGTCTATACAGCGCACGATCCAGCGTATGTAAAGCTAAAGTATAAGTATGAAGATGAGAACGGGCTTTACCGAGTTGATAATCTATACGCATCGGGTGTTACGCGAGAAGGTGAATCTGGAAAATCATGGCGAGGTGTAGATCCAAGTGCTGTGGGTAATCATTGGCGGACACCGCGTAGAGAGGCGTGGCCGGAAGGTGTTGAACCGCCTGAAAACTATGAATCCCTTTCCGTTCACGAAAAACTTGAGGTATTAGACGCGAGTGGATTGATTTATTGGCCTCCAAGGGGCAAAGTACCAGGGTTCAAACGGTATTTATCTACGACAAAAGGAAACAGAGTACACGATGTTATCACAGACATAAATCCACTTGCGCGCGCTTCCAAAGAACGGCTCGGTTATCCGACACAAAAACCGATCACACTCTACGAACGCATGATAAAAGCCTCCAGCAACGAAGGCGACATCGTCCTCGATCCCTTCTGCGGTTGCGGCACGACGATTGATGCCGCCCATACCCTCCAACGCCAATGGATGGGCATTGACATCACAATCCTCGCACTCGATCCGATGCGACAGCGATTAGCAGACCGACACGGCTTGGAACCCTCAATAGACTACCAAATCGAAGGCTATCCGACGAACATGCAGGAAGTCCGAAAACTCTTGAAAGATGGCGACAAACGCACGTATCCTCGCTGAAGTCAAAACCGGTAAACCCACCATTACGCAAGTGCGCGCTTTTTGCCACGTCATGGACCAGCACAATGCAAAGGTCGGTATCTTTATCACCATTGAACCTGTCTCCGCAAAAATGCGTCAGGAAGCGGAGAACATGGGGAGTTTCGAGC